>NZ_JBNHFL010000002.1:0-246524 GCF_059090205.1 Arthrobacter sp. CMU6 | reverse complement strand
CCCCACACCCACCCCCCTGGCGCTTGGGCTTAATTGGGGGTTTCCCGCGGCCCCGTGGGGGGGCGCCCCCCCCCCCCCCACGCCAAGGGAAGGAATCACCCGCAGTATGCGCCCGTGGAGGCGCTGTGCACCAGCTTGGCGTACTTGGCCAGGACGCCCTTGGTGAACTTGGCCGGCAGCGGTGCCCAGCCTTCCTTGCGGGCTTCGAGTTCTGCGTCGTCCA
The DNA here is from genome assembly GCF_059090205.1 of Arthrobacter sp. CMU6. NCBI lineage: Bacteria > Bacillati > Actinomycetota > Actinomycetes > Micrococcales > Micrococcaceae > Arthrobacter > Arthrobacter sp. CMU6. The sequence goes on along the minus strand of NZ_JBNHFL010000002.1, from coordinate 246,301 downwards.
CGAGCAGGTCGAAGGTCCGTGCTGCGATGTCCACGCGGATCCGGTCGCCGTCCTTCACGAAGGCGATGGGGCCGCCGTCGACCGCTTCGGGGGCGACGTGGCCGATGCACAGTCCGGTGGTACCGCCGGAGAAGCGGCCATCGGTGAGCAGCAGGACATCCTTGCCCAGGCCCGCACCCTTTATGGCACCGGTGATGGCGAGCATCTCGCGCATGCCCGGACCGCCCTTGGGGCCTTCGTAGCGGATCACCACTACGTCGCCCTTCTGGATCTCGCCGTTGTCCAGCGCGTCCAGGGCGCCCTGTTCACGCTCGAACACCCGGGCGCTGCCTTCGAAGACGTCGGCGTCGAAGCCGGCGCTCTTCACTACGGCACCCTCGGGGGCGAGCGAGCCGTGGAGGATGGTGATGCCGCCGGTCTTGTGGATCGGGTTGTCCAGCGCGCGGAGGATCTTGCCGTCCAGGTCCGGCGGGTTAATAGACTCGAGGTTCTCGGCAAGGGTCTTGCCCGTCACGGTCAGGCAGTCACCGTGCAGCAGTCCGGCGTCGAGCAGCGCCTTCATGATGACCGGCACGCCGCCGATCTTGTCCACGTCGGTCATGACGTAGCGGCCGAAGGGCTTCAGGTCGCCCAGGTGCGGGATCTTGTCACCGATGCGGTTGAAGTCATCCAGGGTCAGTTCGACCTCTGCCTCGCGGGCGATCGCAAGAAGGTGCAGGACGGCGTTGGTAGAGCCGCCGAAGGCCATGGTCACGGCGATCGCGTTCTCGAACGCCTTCTTGGTCATGATGTCGCGGGCAGTGATGCCCAGGCGCAGCAGGTTCACCACTGCTTCGCCCGACTTGCGGGCGAATTCGTCACGACGGCGGTCGGCCGAGGGCGGGGCGGCGGAGCCGGGGAGGGACATGCCCAGCGCCTCACCAATGCAGGCCATGGTGTTGGCGGTGTACATGCCGCCACAGGCGCCTTCGCCCGGACAGATGGCCTTCTCAATCCGGGTGAGGTCTTCCATGCTCATCTTGCCGGCAGCGCACGCGCCGACGGCTTCGAAAGCGTCGATCAGGGTGACTTCCTTCTCGGAGCCGTCCTCAAGCTTGACCCAGCCCGGCATGATGGAGCCGGCGTACAGGAACACGCTGGAAAGGTCCAGGCGCGCGGCGGCCATTAGCATGCCCGGCAGGGACTTGTCACAGCCAGCCAGCAGCACGGACCCGTCGATGCGCTCGGCCTGCATGACCGTTTCCACGGAGTCGGCGATGACTTCGCGGGAGACCAGGGAGAAGTGCATGCCCTCGTGGCCCATGGAGATGCCGTCGGAAACGGAAATGGTGCCGAACTGCATCGGGAACCCGCCGCCGGCGTGGACGCCTTCCTTGGCGCCCTGGGCCAGCCGGTTCAGGGACAGGTTACAGGGAGTGATTTCATTCCAGGAACTCGCGACGCCGATCTGGGGCTTGACGAAGTCGTCGTCCCCCATGCCCACGGCCCGGAACATTCCACGTGCCGGAGCTGCGTGAATGCCATCGGTGACAACCCGGCTCCGGGGCTTGATGTCAGGCTTGTTGTCGGTTGCGATCTGGGTGTCCTCACTCATGGGTCAAAGTCTAAGACTCCTGAAAGGCGGCCAACGACCGCAAGTGGCCGGTTTGGCCCAATTTCCAGAAAAATTCGATCAAATAGTGGACTTGCGTCTCACCTTCTGGGACGGAGCGCCTGGGTGCGCTGCGTCCATATGGCGTTGACAAGCCTAGACATCCCTATTGACAGCGACGTACCGTCAAGCACGGCAACCTCGCGTGACGGATGAAAGGCTTTGCTATGGAGTGGATTATCTGGGTCATTGTCATTGTTTTGGTCGTTGCGATCGTCTGGTGGCTGCTGAACCGGAGCTCGCGGGGAACGGCCGCCGGCTCCGCCCGGACCGAACAGGTGACTTCCCCCGCCGGAACCGCTCCCGCAGCATCCACCAGAACGGAAGAGTCGCCGTCGGCCGCTTCTTCCGCCGCAGCCGCGGTGGGCCCCCTGTCAGACACCACCCGGACCGTACCGGAAACAGGCCGCCTGGCTGAACCGGACGCCGGGCCGGCAGCCGCGGAAGCCGCACCGCCGGCGGGCCGCCCCGCCCCCGCGGCCACGCGCCCGGACCCCGAGGACGTGGAACCGGACATCGAATCCTGGGAGGCTGCCACCGCCCGCCCCTCCTCGTCGCGGCCAGCCGGAGGGGATGTTGACGACTGGGACGACGACGGCGACAAGGCCGAATGGGATGCCCAGTGGTCGGATGCGGGAAGTGCCGAGGCGGGCAGCTCCGCCCAGCAGGCACCGGCGCAGCCTGCCACCCCGACGCATCACGCGGAGTACACGGCCCCGCATGCACCCACCCTGCCCGGAGCGGAGTCGGCCGCGGCCGAAGCCCTGGACGCCGAGGCTGAAACCCAGCAGCGGATCCAGTCCTCCGCTGCCACGGAAGCCGGAGCCAGCCACGATGCCGAGCCCCATCACCGCGAACCGCAGCCTCACCACCTGGAACAGGGCTTCGGTGCGGAACGGGGCTTCGGCGAACAGCCCATCCCCCACAAGCACGCCCCGGCCGAAGGCGCAGAAGCCGCGGTTGACCAGCCGTACGGCGAGGGCTCAGCCTCGCCGGCCGCAGACGGCAGCGCCCCGGACGGATACGCCGTCAAGGGTGACGTCAGCGCCATGACCTATTACGACGAAGACAGCGCCGGCTACGAGGACGTCAGGGCGGAAGTCTGGTTCCTGTCCCCGGCGCACGCCGAGGCTGCCGGCTTCCGGGCGCCGCGCCGGTCCCGGCGCTAACGCCCGCGCGGCGGCGGACTGCGGACGGAGGACGCGCATGACACGCAACCACCCCCGAAAGCCCGCAGCGGCTGCCGCCGCCACGCCCCTGGCAGCGGCAGCCTTGGCATTGTCCGCCCTGACGTTGTCGCTGTCCGGCTGCACGGGCGACGGCGGTCAGCCCGTTCCTGGCACCGGCACACCGGGGACAAGCACCTCAGGATCAAGCACCTCGGGTACCGGCGCCGCGGGAACGGGCGCCGGGGGAACCAGCGCGCCGGCTGTCTCCGGTACGGCAGCCCCGGCGGCGCCCCGGGCGCCGGAAGTGCGGAGCAGGATCGAGGGACTGCAGATTCCCTGGTCCACCGTGTTCCTGCCGGACGGCACAGCAGTTATTTCCGAGCGCGATACCGCCCTGCTCAAATCCGTGACGGACGGCAAGGTCGGCACCATCGGGGCCGTTCCCGGCGTCATGCCCGGCGGTGAGGGCGGGCTGATGGGCCTGGCCTTGTCGCCCGACTTTGCCTCGGACCGCTATCTCTACGCCTACTTCACCTCGGCCGATGACAACCGGATCGCCCGCATGCGCCTGGAAGGCACCGGGGCAGCCGGCGGCGGCCTCCGGCTGGGTGAGCAGGAGGTGATCTTCTCCGGCATGTCCAAGGCCTCCACCCACAACGGCGGCAGGATCCGCTTTGGCCCGGACGGGTTCCTCTACGTCGGCACAGGTGACTCGCAGCGCCGGGAACAGCCGCAGGACCGCAACGCCTTGGGCGGCAAGATACTGCGGCTCACCAAGGACGGCGCCCCCGCGCCCGGCAACCCCTTCCCGAACAACCCCGTCTACAGCCTTGGCCACCGGAACGTCCAGGGCCTGGCGTGGGACAGCCAGGGCCGGCTCTGGGCCAGCGAATTCGGACCCGACGTCAATGATGAACTCAACCTGATCCAGCCCGGCGGAAACTACGGGTGGCCCGAAGTCACCGGAGCGCCCCACCGGGACGGCTTCATCGACGCCAAGGTTGTCTGGCCCTCGACAGCAGATTCCTCCCCCAGCGGACTCGAAATTGTTGGCAGCACGGCCTACCTCGGCGCGTTGAGGGGCCAGCGCATCTGGGCAGTCCCCCTCAGCGGGGAAAATGCCGGCACTCCTGTGGGCTATTTCACCCGGCAGTTCGGGCGGATCAGGAACGTCTCGCTGGCCCAGAACGGGGATTTATGGGCCCTCAGCAACAACCAAAACCCTGATTTTGCGCTGATTTTGCGGCTTCCACGCTAAGCGGCACCTCCCGCCCACCTCGATTTCACACTGGCCAAAACTTCGTGTAGAGTCTTATGTCGTTGCGGAGGTCAACCAGGGGAACAAAAAGCCCTCGGATGAACGAAACAGCAGATGCACCTCTAGCTCAATTGGCAGAGCAATTGACTCTTAATCAATGGGTTCCGGGTTCAAGTCCCGGGGGGTGCACCACTACCGAAGCCCCGCTTTCATGGCCACAAGCCTGAAGGTGGGGCTTTGCGGTTTCCCGGATGTGGCTGCGCCGGGAGCCGTGTTGTCATAACCAAAACTTCGTGTAGAGTTTCATGTCGTTGCGGAGGTCAACGGGGGAAACAAAAGCCCGCGGATGAACGAAACAGTAGATGCACCTCTAGCTCAATTGGCAGAGCAATTGACTCTTAATCAATGGGTTCCGGGTTCAAGTCCCGGGGGGTGCACCACTACCGAAGCCCCGCCTTCAAGGCCACAAACCTGAAGGCGGGGCTTTGTCGTTCCTGAAACATGTATGCCGCCGCCTTGGGCGTATCCGGGCCAGGGGGCAGGGTCACGGCACCTGCCGGAGCCCTGCCCTTCCCGCGTCAGCCCGCCGTCTGGAGTGCGACCCGCACGGGTTCCCCGGACTGCAGCGATGCCTGGGCGGCATCGGCCACCATCGACGCAGCGACAGCGTCCTCCGGTGTGCAGGGGTTCTGCCGCTGCCCCAGCACCAGTTCCACAAAGGCCGCCATCTCGGCACGGTACGCCGTGTGGAACCGCTCGGCGAACGTCCTGTGCGGCGGCCCGGCCGGAAAACCCACCCCCGGCTCGGCGGAGGACATCGCCATCTGGGCATCCATCCCCACCATGACCGACCCTGCTGATCCCTGGAGCTCCAGCCGGACGTCGTGCCCGGCCCCGTTGTAGCGGGTGGCCGAGACCGTTCCGACGCTGCCGTCGTCGAACGTCACCACTGCCAGCGCCGTGTCGACATCGCCGACAGCACCGATTGCGGGGTCACCGTTGTTGGAACCCCTGGCGAAAACCTCCACGATTTCCTTGCCGGTGAGCCAGCGGAGGATGTCGAAGTCGTGGACGGAGCAGTCGCGGAAGAGCCCGCCGGACGTCGCGAGGAACTCCACCGGCGGCGGCGTCATGTCGCAGGTGACCGCCCTGACCGTGTGGAGCCATCCCAGCTCCCCGGCGTCGAAGGCGCGCTTGGCCTCCAGATAGCCCGGGTCGAACCGGCGCTGGTGGCCGATCTGCACCGTGCCGCCCGTGGCCCGGATGTGGTCCAGGACAGGCAGTGATTCCTCGACGTTCACGGCGACGGGCTTTTCGCAGAACACCGGGACGCCGGCGTCCACACCGGCCTTGATCAGGTGCGGATGCGTGGTAGTTCCGGTGGCGATGACCAGCCCGTCGATGCCAGACTCAAACAGGGCTTCAACGGAGGGCAGGAACCCGGCACCGAGTCCGCCGGCCAGCGACCGGGCATGTTCTGCGGCAACGTCGGTCAGCTTAAGGTGCACCGGGGTGCCCTGCGGTCCCATCAGCTCATTGAGGCCGGCGATGTTCCGGGCGTGCATGGCGCCGATTCGGCCCACTCCCACGAGTCCCAGAGTTACTTCTCCCATGCTGTTCCTGCTCACGGCTCCCTACTTCGACGCCCGGCCGCCGACAGCCCTGGAATCAGCCACGTCGGCGACTTCGGCCTGGACTTCCTTGATGACGTCACCGTGGCCACCGAGCTGTTCGAGCTCATGGGCGAGTTCGGCAAGTTCGGCGCCGCCGGCCATCTGAGCCGTGAGTTCGTCGAGGGTGATGTCCTTCTTGTCGTAGTAGCCGATCGATTTGCCGCGCTTGAGCAGCAGGAACCGGTCGCCGACGGGGAAGGCGTGGTGCGGGTTGTGCGTGATAAAGATGACGCCCAGGCCGCGGTCGCGGGCCTGGAGGATGTAGCGCAGCACGACGCCTGACTGCTTGACGCCGAGTGCCGCCGTCGGCTCGTCCAGGATCAGGACCTTGGCGCCGAAGTACACGGCACGGGCGATCGCCACGCACTGGCGTTCACCGCCGGAGAGCTGGCCGATCGGCTGCTCGACGTCGCGCAGGTCGATGCCCATGTCCGCCAGTTCCTTCTTGGTGATGTCCTTCATCTGCTGGACATCCAGCTTCTTGAACGGGCCGACGCCGGTGGTCAGCTCCGAGCCGAGGAAGAAGTTGCGCCAGATCGGCATCAACGGCACCACGGCGAGGTCCTGATAGACGGTGGCGATGCCGACGTCCAGGGCGTCGCGGGGGGACGTGAACTTACGCTCCTCCCCCATGACTTTCAGGACACCTTCGTCGTGCTGGTGCAGCCCGGCGATGATCTTGATCAGTGTGGACTTGCCGGCTCCGTTGTCCCCCAGGACGCAGGTGACCCGGCCGTTGTCCACGGCCATCGTGACGTCGGTGAGCGCCACGATGTTGCCGTAGTGCTTGCCCACGCTCTCCAGGGCGAGCAGGTGCACAGGTGTGTGGGTCAGCGGGTCCTTTTCATCCTTGAGGAGCAGCTGCTGGTCGATTTGCTTGGCGTTCATGGTTTTTGGGCCCTTACTTGCTTGCGTCTGCGCGGCGCTTGACGATCAGGTTCACGATGGTGGCCAGGAGCAGCATCAGGCCCAGGAAGAACTTGAACCAGTCCGGGTTCCACTGGGCGTAGACGATGCCCTTGTTGGCCATGCCGAAGATGAATGCGCCGATGGCACCGCCTACGGCCGAGCCGTAGCCGCCGGTGAGGAGGCAGCCGCCGATGACCGCGGCGATGATGTAGAGGAATTCGTTGCCCACGCCTTCACCGGACTGGACGGCGTCGAAGGCGAAGAGGTTGTGCATGCCCAGGATCCAGCCGCAGAAACCGACGGCCATGAACAGGCCGATCTTGGTCGCTTTGACGGGAACGCCCACGGCGCGGGCGGCATTCGCGTCGCCGCCGACGGCGAAGATCCAGTTGCCCACCTTGGTGCGCAGCAGTACCCAGGACGCCACGGCAACCAGGGCGATCCAGATGAAGACCGTGTTGTTGACGTCCACCCCGGCGATCTTCACCGAGGAGGCAAAAATGGCCCGGGCGGCCTGGTAGCCGTCCATGCTGGAAATGGACGGGGAGGACACGCCACCGCCGATCATGCGGGTCAGGCCAAGGTTGAGGCCGGTCAGCATCAGGAACGTTGCGAGGGTGACGATGAAGCTCGGCAGCTTGGTCTTCATCAGGATCCAGCCGTTGATGAAGCCGATGCCCAGGGACACGGCGAGCGCCAGGATCACGCCGACCCACACGTTCATGCTGAAGTACCAGCTGAACATCGAGGCGGTCAGGGCCGAGCTGATCACGGCAACACCGGTGGAAAGGTCGAACTCGCCGCCGATCATCAGCAGCGACACTCCCACGGCCATGATGCCGATCGTGGAGCTGCCGTAAAGAACTGTTGCGAAGGCGTTCGGCTGGATGAACGTCTGGGAGACGGAAGCGAAGAAGACGAAGAGGACGATCGCGCCCACCAGGGCGCCAACTTCCGGGCGACCGAGCAGCTTCTGCAGAGGGTTGCGTTTTGCAACGCGCTCATCTGCCACAGCCGGTTTTGTGATTGTTGGGGTCATGGTCATGATGATTCTCCTTGCTTCCGGGGCCCGGCGTCGCCGGCCCCGGCTAGCGGGCTGTTAACGGACGCCGTCCTTGGCGAACTTGAGAACGTCGGTGGCTGCAGCCTTGTCGACGATGGACGGGCCGGTCAGCACGGGCTGCCCGCCGCCGATCTTGAAGCCACCGCGCTTGGCCTGCCACAGGGAGTCGATTGAGCCGTAGCCCTGCAGCCACGGCTGCTGGTCAACTGTAAAAATGACATCTCCGTCGGCAATCTTCTGGGCGAGCTCAGGGTTCATGTCGAACGAGGCCACCTTGGCCTTGCTGCCGGCGCCGCTCACGGCCTTCAGGATGGTCAATGTGTACGGCGCACCCAAGCCAATGATGGCATCGGCATCAGCCGTGGCCTGTAGCTTGGCGGTAACCGTGGAGGAAACCTGGGCCATGTCAGTTCCGGGAACGTAAAGGATCTCCGTTCCGGCCACCTTTTCCTTGACCCCTGCGCAACGGGCTTCCAGACCCACGTGCCCCTGCTCTTGGATAACACAGATGGGGTGTTTGAGGCCCAGTTCGCTGAGCTTCGTTCCGACTGCGGCGCCAGCGAGCTTTTCGTTGGACCCGAAGTGGGTGAAAGCACCCAGTTGTGCAGAGACCGATTCGCCGGCATTGAGGCTGACGACTGGAATGCCCGCGTCCGTGGCCTTCTTAAGAGAGTCCTTCAATGCATCCGGCTTAGCCAGTGTCACGGCAATGCCGTCCACCTTCTGATCAATCGCCTGCTGGATAAGCTGTGCCTGGCGTCCGCCTTCGGGGTCCGAGGTGTAAAGCAGTTCCACGTTATCCTTTGCGGCGGCCTCCTCGGCCCCCTTGCGGACGATGTCCCAGAAGGTGTCTCCGGGGGCCGCATGCGTGATCAGTGCGACTTTCATCCGGGGAGTCGACACAGCCTGACCCCCGCCTCCCCCGGTGTTCGCTTCGGGGGCACGTCCGCCCTGGCTGGAACAGGCACTGAGCGCCATCATCGGCACGACAGCGGCAATCAGCGCCGCCTTCCGCCATGAATATTTCATCACCGAAAATCTCCTTCGATCCGGGCTCCGGCCGAGCCTCGTCGCAAGGGCCGGAATGTTGATATCTCCGATCATCGTGACTCGGATCACCTTTGTCAACGTTTGTCCTAACATTAGGACGATAATAGTTATTCTGCCTGGCTATCCGGCAGGAAGGCCTCCCGGAACGCGGCCAGCGCCTGGTCCCCCGATGCCAGGCCCGGCCCGGCCGAGGCACCCGCTTCCAGTCCTATGACGCCCGCGTAGCCAGCCCCGGCGAGCGCCCGGGCAATGGCTCCGTAGTTGATCTCCCCAGTTCCGGGCTCGAACCGGCCCGGGACGTCGGCCACCTGGATTTCCCGGATCCATGGCAGAGCTCCGCGGACGAGCTCAATCAGGTTTCCCTCGCCGATTTGGGGTCGGCGATGGCATCCAGCCGCGTATGGGAAATCCGGCGGGCCACCGACTCGACATGGAAGGCGCCGATCCAGCCGGCTCCAATCAGCCCGAGGCGGACGGGGCGGCTGTCACCGGCCGGTTGCTGGACGTAGGTCATGTTGCAGTCCTCTTCTCAGCTTTCTAGATCGTTCTAGTGAATTGATGGTGACACAGCCTTGGTTTTGTGTCTAGATCGTTCTATAGACTGCTGGCAGCAAGGAGGCACATGACTGAACAGCAACGGCGCCCCACCCTGATGGACGTAGCCGAAGCGGCCGGTGTATCCCGGGCCCTGGTTTCCATCGTGATGCGCGGCGCGCCCGGGGCGGCCGAAGCCACGAGGCAGAAGGTGCTCGACGCCGCGCGCCAGCTCGGCTACCGGCCAGACAGCCGTGCGCGGCTGCTGCGCAGCACCCGGACCAAACTCCTGGGTCTCAGCTTTTCCACGGCGCACGCTTTCCACGCCGAAATTGTGGACGCCGCGTACGCCGAGGCCAGCGCCAAAGGCTACGAACTCGCACTGGGCGGTGTCACCAGCGGCAGGCCCGAGGCGCGGACGATCGAGGCTCTGTTGGATTTCGGGTCCGAGGCTCTGATCCTGATCTCGCCCACGCTCAGCAGCGACGAACTGGGCCGGTACGCCGGCCAGGTGCCGGTGGTAAGCCTCCTCCGGAACGACGTCGGCGAACTTACCGACTCCGTGAGCAGTGACGATTACGAGGGCATCCGGCTGGCGGTGGAGCACCTCGTGTCCCTGGGGCACCGGCGGATCGTCCATATCGACGGCGGTTCCGCAGTTTCTGCCGAAGCGCGCCGGTCTGCCTTCCGGGCGGAGATGGAACGCCGCGGACTGGAACCGGCCATCGTTGCCGGCGGCGCGATGGAGGAAGACGGGATGTCCGCCGGCAACACCCTGGGCCCGGTCATGCCGACGGCCGTCATTGCCTTCAACGACCGGTCAGCTCTCGGGGTCATCGAGAGCCTCCGGGCACAGGGGCTCCAGGTCCCGGCAGACGTGTCAGTGCTGGGCTACGACGACAGCCAGTTCGCGCGGCTCAGCTATGTCCAGCTGTCCTCGATCAGCCAGGACGCGCCGCTGCTTGCCGCCGCGGCCGTGGACCGAGCGGTGGCGCGGATAGAAGGTACCCAGCCGGCCGGGCACGCCGTGCGCACCCCGCACCTGGTGGCACGCAGGACCACTGCCGCTCCCCCTGCCGGCGGGTAGCCGCCGAGCCGGGAATGGACGCGGTGCTAGGAATTGGCCTCGACGGTCAACCCGGCGTCGGCGCCGGCAACGATGGCGTTGGTCTCGGGTGACGCGAAGCGCTTGGCCAACTCCCGGACCACGGCCTGAAGTTCCTGGCGGAGCAGGTCCGGGTCGATGGACGCCGCGGCGAGAACTGACCGTTCCATGTCCGCTGCGGCCATGACGGCTTCGGTGCCGCGCTCCGTGAGCGATACGACGTGGCTGCGCCGGTCCGAAGTGCTGCGCTGGCGTACGATGTGCCCGTGCGACTCGAGACGGCTCAGCGTTTTGCCCATGGTCTGGGCCTGTACGCGGACAAGCTGGGCCAGCTGCGCCTGGGTCATCGGGCCACTGTTGTAGAGCACTTCGATGGCGATGACGCCGGCGTGGGTGAGCCCAATGGCACCGAGCTTCTCGTTCCATGAGTGTTCAACAAGGCGGGCCGCCGTAGACAAGAGGCGCCCTGTGGGCCAGCGATCCATATCAGGCATACCACTAAGTATAACTAAGCCTGATTAGTACCCGACACGAAGCCTTACTAAGCTGAAATGTCCTGCACCAAAACAAGGAGACAACGTTGGCTGAAAAACTTACGCCGGGCGACACCGCCCCCGGCTTTACACTGAAGGACGCTACGGGAGCGGACGTCAGCCTCAGCGATTACCGCGGCCGGAACACCATCGTGTATTTCTATCCGGCCGCCGCCACGCCCGGATGCACCAAGCAGGCCTGCGACTTCCGGGACAGCCTGGCATCACTTCAGTCCGCCGGCTACGAAGTGCTGGGGATCTCGCCTGACCCGGTGGGCAAGCTGGCCAGTTTCGCGGACGCCGAGGGCCTCACCTTCCCCCTCCTCTCGGACGAGGACCATGCAGTTGCCGAGGCATACGCCGCGTGGGGTGAAAAGAAGAACTACGGCCGCACCTACGAGGGCCTCATCCGCTCCACCGTGGTGGTGGACGCCGACGGCAAAGTTGCCGTGGCCCAGTACAACGTCCGGGCCACCGGGCACGTCGCCAAGCTGCGCAAGGACCTCAAGCTCGAAGAGGTTTGATGATCCTGCGCCCGACAAGCGCCGGCGCCTGCCGCGGGGACCGCACAGGTGACGGTACAATTGAGGCTGGCATCCGCCGTCGTGCGTTTTTCTGCTGCTGACAGCAGGCAGGGCGCACCAGGCGGAGCCGGGCGCGAGTGGTGAAATTGGCAGACACGCAGGATTTAGGTTCCTGTGCCTTCGGGCGTGGGGGTTCAAGTCCCCCCTTGCGCACAACAGCAATAACCAGGAAATCCCGGGCCACGGCCCGGGATTTCCTGGTTTAACGGGCCGCTGCCACAGGCCGCCATGAGCCCGCCGGAAAATCTTTCCCGGTTCACCCATCCGCTGCTGCCGACGAGGCGAATACCCAGTGAGACACCGCCCACCTGTCCAACAACCCGGGCCGGTGCCCCACAGTCGGAAAGGATCGCCGGAGGACGCCGTACTCCTTCCGGTCCCGTTCGTCGGCACAACTAAGGAGAATCGAAATGCAGTCTTACAAGCGCTCAACCTTCACCGTCGCAGGCATTGCAGCTGCCGCTCTGCTGAGCCTCACCGCCTGCGGCGGCTCCGCCGGCACGTCCGGCAGTTCGACGGCCGCCGCCGAGCCCTCTGCCTCCAGCATGGCGCCCTCACCCTCGGAGACGTCGACGGCGGCCATGGATCCGGCCGCCAATCTCGCCGGGCCCGGCTGTGCCGACTACGCCAAGCAGGTTCCCAGCGGTAAGGGTTCCGTCGCAGGCATGGCCCTGGATCCCGTCGCCGTCGCCGCCTCGAACAACCCCCTGCTGAAGACGCTGACAGCGGCGGTGTCCGGCAAGCTGAACCCCAAGGTCAATCTCGTTGACACGCTGAACGGCAGTGAGTTCACGGTGTTCGCGCCGGTTGACGACGCCTTCGCCAAGATCGATGCAGCAACGATCGAGACCCTCAAGAAGGATGACGCCCTGCTGAGCAAGATCCTCACCTACCACGTGGTCCCGGGCCAGGTCACGCCGGACAAGATCGTGGGCACGCACAAGACGGTCCAGGGCGGATCGGTTACCGTGACGGGCACCAAGGACGCCCTCAAGGTGGACGGTGCCAACGTGATCTGCGGCGGCGTCCAGACGGCGAACGCCACCGTTTACCTCGTGGATTCGGTGCTGATGCCCAAGTAGTCACTGAGCCTGTTCCGGGACCCGTCCCGGGCAGAGGCCGCGGCCCGCACCCGACAGTGCGGTCCGCGGCCTTTCGCTGTGCCTGCCCCCTGTGCCCCCAGTGCCGCCTGCGCCGCCCGGCATCTAGTCCGGCCGCTCCTGGCGCCATCCGGCGCCGGCGTGTCCTGGCTCACGCTTAAACCAAGGGCGCGCGATCCGTCAATTAGACTGGGTGGCGGGCAGCAGCCGCCCACGCGCACCCCAGCAGTCCAGAGGTGGTAATCGAGTGCCCAGAAGCAATATCCCGCGCCGTATGGCCCTCAAGACCGGCGCCGTCCTTCTGGGCCTGTCCCTCACTTCCTGCACCAGCGAAGCCGGGCCCACGCCGTCGTCCGCTGCGGCGACAACCACAACGGCCGCCGCTGTCCCTTCCGAGACCTTCACCTTCGGCACAGCCTCGCAGCCCCTGGGCCTGGACCCCGCACTGGCCAACGACGTCGAATCGCAGCGGGTCACCCGGCAGGTCCTGGAGGGACTTGTGGGCGTCGACCAGACAACGGGCGAACCCACGCCGCTGCTCGCCACTGAGTGGACGGAATCGGCGGACGGCATGACCTACACCTTCACCCTCCGCCCCGGTGTCAGGTTTCACGACGGTTCCCCGTTCAACGCCGACGCCGTCTGCACCAATTTCGACCGCTGGTTCAACTTTTCCGCGGCACTCCGGGAACAGGCTCCGGGCACCACGTTCAAGGGGGTGTTCAAGGAACACTCGGACCACAAGGAACTGTCCGTCTACAAATCCTGCACCGCCCTGTCTGCGCTTCGGGTGCGGATCAGCCTCACGGAGCGCTTCACCGGCTTCCTCCAGGCCCTGACGCTTCCCGCGTTTGCCATGTCCTCCCCCAGGGCATTGGCCGCCGGGAAGGCCGACCAGCTCAGCGTGCGGCGCGGCGGCCAGGCACTTTCCGCCTACGCCACCCATCCCGTGGGCACCGGCCCCTTCCGCTTCGCGGCTTGGGACAGCGCGGGCATCACCCTCACGGACAACAAGGAGTACTGGGGCACCCGCGGGCAGATCGCCACCCTCAAATTCGTCACCTACGACCACCCGCAGACGCGGCTGCAGGCCCTGCTGGACGGCCGGATCGACGGCTATGACGCCGTGACCGTCGGAAACTTCGACCAGCTGGTCAAACGCGGCAAGCAAATCATCCAGCGGGACCCGTTCTCCGTGATGTATCTGGGCATGAATCAGGAAATTCCCGTGCTGAAGGACCTCAAGGTCCGCCAGGCGATCGAACTGGCCATCGACAAGGACACACTGATCAGGCGCTTCTTCATCGACAACACGGCCCAGGCCTCGCAGTTCGTTCCGCCCAAGCTGAGCGGCTTCAACAACAATGCGCCCGCGCTGGGCCACGATCCAAGCAAGGCGAAGGAACTCCTGGCTGAGGCCGGCTACAAGGGCCAGGCCCTGAAGTTCTACTACCCCATGAATGTGACGCGGCCGTACCTGCCCACGCCGGAGAAGGTCTATGCGGAGATCAGCCGCCAGCTCACCGCGGTCGGCCTGAACATCCAGCCCGTCCCCGTGGACTGGACGGACGGCTACCTGCAGAAAGTGCAGAACCCCGGCGACCATGCCCTGCACCTGCTCGGCTGGAACGGCTCCTATTCCGACGCCGACAACTTCCTCGCGCCGCTCTTCGGTGAGAAGAACGGCGAGTTCGGCTACCAGGACCCGCAGGTGTTCGCCAAGATCGACCGTGCCCGCGGACTCCCGGACGGCCAGGAACGCACGCAGCAGTACCAGACCATCAACGCCCAGATCGCGGAGTCATTGCCCGCCGTCCCCATCGCCTTCCCGATCTCCGCACTGGCCCTCTCCGACCGGGTGATCAGCTATCCCGCCTCGCCGGTATTAAATGAAGTTTTCACGAAGGTCCAGCTGAGGCCTTGACGCCGGGGCGCAATTTCAGTTAGTGGGCGGTGCGGGGATATTCTGTGACAGCCAGAGCCGCCTATCGGAGACTGATTGTGACCTTCATTTCCAAGACCCAACATGCCGACGTCGTCCTTATTGGCGGCGGCATCATGAGCGCCACGCTGGGTGCGTTCATCAAGCAGCTCGAGCCCAACTGGACCATCTCCCTCTTCGAGCGGCTTGACGAGGCCGGCCTGGAGAGCTCGGGACCGTGGAACAACGCCGGTACCGGACACGCCGCGCTGTGTGAGCTTAATTACTCCCCCGCAGCCAAAGACGGCTCGGTCAATCCTGCCAAGGCACTGCACATCAACGAGCAGTTCCAGCTGTCCCGCCAGTTCTGGTCCCATCTGGTGGACAACTCCCTGATCGGCTCCCCCAAGGGTTTCATCAACACCGTTCCGCACATGAGCTTCGTCATCGGCGACGACAACTCGAACTTCCTCAAGACCCGGTACAACGCGCTCAAGGAACACACCCTGTTCCGGAGCATGGAGTACTCAGAGGACTTCGCGCAGATCGCCAAGTGGGCGCCGCTGATCGTCAAGGGCCGTGACACGAAGCAGCGCGTCGCCGCCACCCGCGCCGCCGAAGGCACCGACGTCGACTTCGGCGCCCTGACCCGTGAGCTCACCGGCTACCTGGCCAACAACGGCGTCGAAATCAACTACGGCCACGACGTCACCGATGTCCGCAGGGCGTCCGACGGCGGCTGGGACCTTTCGCTCAAGCACCCCGCTTCCGGTGAGCGCGGCAGCATCCGGGCCAAGTTCGTCTTCGTCGGCGCCGGCGGCGGGGCGCTCCACCTGCTGCAGGCCTCGGGCATCCCGGAGAGCAAAGGCTTCGGCGGGTTCCCCGTTTCCGGCCAGTTCTTCCGCTGCACGGACCCGGCCCTCGCATCCCAGCACAACGCCAAGGTCTACGGCCAGGCTTCCGTCGGCGCGCCGCCCATGTCCGTGCCGCACCTGGACACCCGCTACGTCAACGGCAAGCGCTCCCTGCTGTTCGGCCCCTACGCCGGCTTCTCCACGAACTTCCTGAAGAACGGCAGCTACCTCGATCTCCCGCTGTCCATCCGGCCCAGCAACATCATCCCGATGCTCGCCGTGGCCAAAGACAACATGGACCTGACCGCCTACCTGGTCAAGGAAGTGGCCAAGCGCCACGGCGACAAGGTGGAGGCCCTGCGCGAGTACTACCCCGAGGCCAAGGACGGCGACTGGGAACTCATCACCGCCGGCCAGCGTGTGCAGATCATCAAGAAGGATCCGAAGAAGGGCGGTGTGCTGCAGTTCGGAACCGAGGTGATTGCCGCCCGCGACGGTTCCATCGGCGCCCTGCTCGGCGCCTCACCGGGAGCCTCCACGGCGGTGCCCATCATGATCGAGCTGCTGCAGAAGTCCTTCCCCAAGAACTTCAAGGGCTGGCAGTCCAAGCTCAAGGACATGATGCCGGGCTACGGCGTCAAGCTCAACGACCACCCGGAGCTGGCGGCGGAGCTCGAGAAGGCCACCGCCAAGAGCCTCCAGCTGGAAGTATCGCCCGCAGTCCAGCGGTGACCGTCCAGCGCTGACCCGGCGCGGGTTGCGGCAGGCTCCCACCAGGCAAACAGTCCGTCGACCCAGGAGATCATGCGATGTTCCGGCTGGCCCAACTATCCCTCGGGAACCGCGCGCTCATCGCGCTGATCACCATCTTCGCCTCGGTTTTCGGCGTGATCACCATGTCCTCGCTGAAGCAGGAACTCATTCCCTCGATTGAGTTCCCGCGGATCACGGTGCTCACGTCGATGCCCGGGGCGTCGCCCGAGGTGGTGGACAAGCAGGTCAGCAGGCCGCTGGAGACGGCGCTGAACGGCGTCGAAGGCCTGGAGTCGACGTCGTCCACCTCCCGCAACGGCGTATCGCAGATCAGCCTGGTGTTCACCTACGGTTCCAACCTGGACCGGGCCCGGAACCAGATTGACCGGGCGATTTCCAACGCGAAGCGCACGCTACCCGACGACGTTCAGCCCCAGGCCATCGCCGGCAGTATCAGCGATTTCCCGATCGTCTTCCTCGCCGTTTCCTCCGACAAGCCGCTGAGTGCGCTGAACACGGACCTGCAGCGGCTGTCGGTACCGAGGCTGCAAAAGCTCGATGGCGTCCGCGGGGCCGACGTGACGGGCGGCGCCAGCCGGCACATCCTCATCCAGCCGAATCCGGCCAGGATGGCCGCCGGCGGCGCCAGCATCCAGTCAGTCCGGAATGCCCTGACCAACAACGGCGACCTTGTTCCGGCGGGCACGATTGAGGAAAAGGGCCAGAGCCTCTCCCTGCAGATCGGCAGCCCGGTCGACTCTGTAGCCGCGGTTAAGGCGCTGCCGCTGAGCGGGGCCGGCGCCGGCACCACCATCGGCTCTGTGGCAGACGTCAGCATCGAGGATGACGCGCGGACATCCATCACCCGGACAAACGGCCTCGAAACGCTGGCCATCTCCGTGACGAAGAAGCCCGAGGGCGACACGGTGGCCATCTCGCACGCGGTCAAGGATCTCCTGCCGCAGCTCGAGGCGGAGCTTGGCTCGGGCGCCAAGTTCACCCCCGTCTTCGACCAGGCACCCTTCATCGAGAAGTCCATCAAGGACCTCACCACGGAGGGCCTCCTGGGACTCGGTTTCGCGGTGGCCGTCATTCTCCTCTTCCTCATGTCCGTCCGCTCCACCCTGGTCACCGCCGTCTCCATTCCGCTGTCGCTGCTGATCACCTTCATCGGCCTCTCCGGCACGGGATATTCGCTGAACATCCTCACGCTCGGGGCGCTCACCATCGCCATTGGCCGGGTGGTGGATGACTCGATCGTGGTGATCGAGAACATCAAGCGGCATTTGAGCTACGGCGAAGCCAAGCTCACCGCGATCCTCACGTCCATCCGTGAGGTGGCCGGCGCCATCACCGCCTCGACGCTGACCACCGTGGCGGTTTTCCTCCCGATCGCGTTTGTCGGCGAGCTCGCGGGTGAACTGTTCCGTCCGTTCGCCCTGACGGTCACCATTGCCCTGCTCTCCTCGCTCCTGGTGTCCCTGACCATCGTCCCCGTGCTCGCGTACTGGTTCCTCCAGAGCCCCGCGGACGTCGGCGCCGGCGAGGGCCCGCGGTCCGCCCGGGAAGTCCAGGCGCAAGCGCACGAGGCCGAGCAGCGCAGCATCCTGCAGCGCGGCTACCTGCCCGTTTTGAACAAGACCCAGAAGCACCCGGTGCTCACCCTGATCGCCGCGGTCCTGGTCCTCGGCGGGACCGCCGCAATGACGCCGCTGCTGGCCACCGACCTGCTGGGGCGCTCCGGCGAGAACAGCATGACGGTCAAGCAGGAGCTTCCGGCCGGCACGAGCCTTGACGACACCAGCGCCGCGGCCCGGAAGATCGAGGACGTGCTCCTGGACATCGACGGGATCAGGAACGTCCAGGTGACCTCCGGCAATGCGCAGGCGGGCTTCACCGCGCTGACGTCCTCCGGCGCCTCCAATTCCTCGTTCACTGTTGTCACCGACGAAAAAGCGAACCAGGGCAGGCTCCAGGAGACCGTCCGCAGCGAACTGGCGGCGGCAGGTACTGCCGGCAAGATTTCCGTCGGTTCCCAGCAGGGCGGGTTCGGAACGTCCTCCACGGTGGACATCACCCTGAAGGCGGCCACCTCCGAAGACCTGCGGAAGGCCAGCGACGCCATGGTCAAGGCCATGACCGGAGTTCCGGGAAGCAGCGAGGTGACCACCAATCTCGCTGCCACCCAGCCGGTGGTGCAGGTGAAGGTTGACCGGGCCAAGGCCGTTGCCGCCGGCCTGACCGAAGAGCAGGTGGCGGGCGTTCTCGCTTCCACCATCAGCCCCGTCCCCGCCGGCACCGTGCGCATCGACACTGACGATTTCCCCGTCCAGATCGGGGAAGGGAAGCGCTTCACCAGCATCGCCGCCGTCCGCGACATCCCGCTCCCAACCGCCTCCGGCGCCGTCCCGCTCGGCCGGATTGCCACCGTCGAGCAGGTCGACGTCCCCGTCTCCATCACCTCCAGCAACGGCCAGCGGACCGCGCAGGTGTCCATCACGCCGTCGGGCTCCAATCTGGGCGCCGTCAGCGCGGAGGTGCAGCAGCGCCTCAAGGCCGTTGACCTCCCCGCCGGGGTGACCGCGGAGATCGGCGGCGCCACCACCCAGCAGGCCGAGTCCTTCAGGCAACTGGGCCTCGCACTGCTGGCCGCCATCGCCATCGTCTACGTGATCATGGTGGCTGCGTTCAAGTCCCTGGTGCAGCCGCTGATCCTCCTCGTTTCGGTGCCGTTCGCCGCCACCGGAGCGGTTGCCCTGCTCCTGGTCACGCGGGTGCCGCTGGGGCTGCCGTCGCTGATCGGCATGCTGATGCTCGTGGGCATCGTGGTAACCAACGCCATCGTGCTGATCGACCTGATCAACCAGTACCGCAAACCGCAGGGCGGCAAGCCGGGGATGAGCGTTGCCGACGCCATTACCCACGGCGCACGGCAGCGGCTGCGGCCCATCCTGATGACCGCGCTGGCCACGGTCTTCGCGCTGACCCCCATGGCCCTGGGCATGACGGGCGGCGGCGGCTTCATTTCCCAGCCGCTGGCCATCGTGGTGATCGGCGGGCTCGTCTCCTCCACGGCGCTCACGCTGGTCCTCGTCCCGGTGCTGTACCGGCTGGTGGAGGGGCGGAAAGAGAAAAAGGAGCTCCTGCGCCAGCTCAGGGAACGGCCCGGCTTCTCCCCTGCGGACGACGACGTCGATGCCGAGCTCGCCGACTGGACCACCGGCATGGTGCCCAAGCTCAGCGGACGGCGCGCCGCCCCCGGCTCCCCCGACTGACCGGCATCCCTTCCCCGGGAATATCCTGGCGCCGGAGACGTTGAGGCGAGTACATGCAAATGCATGTAAATCGGGTACACTGTTAACACAGGCCCCGAACAACCCGGCGAACGGAAGGCTCATCATGCAGATCGGCGTATTCAGCGTCAGCGACATCACCCAGGACCCCACCACGGGCCGGACCCCCACCGAGCACGAGCGGATCAAGGCGTCCGTGGCAATCGCCAAGAAGGTCGAAGAAATCGGCATGGACGTCTACGCCCTCGGTGAGCACCACAACCGGCCGTTCTTCTCCTCCTCCCCCACGACCACGCTCGCGTACATCGCCGCCCAGACCGAGCGCATTACGCTGTCCACCGCCACCACGCTGATCACCACGAACGATCCGGTCAAGATCGCCGAGGACTTCGCCATGCTTCAGCACCTGTCCGACGGCCGCGTGGACCTGGTGCTGGGCCGCGGCAACACGGCCCCGGTCTACCCCTGGTTCGGCAAAAACATCCAGGACGGGATCGAGCTCGCCATCGAAAACTACAGCCTGCTGCGCAAGCTGTGGGACGAAGACACCGTCAACTGGTCCGGAAAGTTCCGCACGCCGCTGCAGAACTTCACCTCCACCCCGCGCCCGCTCGACGGCGTGGCCCCCTTTGTATGGCACGGCTCCATCCGCACGCCGCAGATCGCGGAGGTGGCGGCGTACTACGGTGACGGGTTCTTCGCCAACAACATTTTCTGGCCCAAGGAGCACTACCAGCAGCTGATCGGCCTGTACCGTGAGCGCTACGAGCACTACGGCCACGGCAAGGCGGACCAGGCCATCGTGGGGCTGGGCGGGCAGTTCTTCATGCGGAAGAACTCCCAGGACGCGGTCAGGGAATTCCGGCCGTACTTCGACAACGCCCCCGTCTACGGCCACGGCCCGTCGCTCGAGGACTTCACCTCGCAGACCCCGCTCACCGTCGGCAGCCCGCAGGAGGTCATCGAGAAGACCCTCACGTTCCGCGAGTTCTTCGGCGACTACCAGCGCCAGCTGTTCCTGATCGACCACGCCGGCCTGCCGCTGAAGACCGTCCTGGAGCAGCTGGACCTGTTCGGCGAGGAAGTCCTGCCGGTCCTGCGCAAGGAGTACGCGGAGCGCACCCCCGCCCACATCCCGGCTCCGCCCACGCACGCCGGACGCGTCGCCGCACGGATCGCAGCCGAAGGCGCTGCCGGCGAGGGAGTTGCCTCCGGCGCCGGGATCGGCCAGGACACGGCTGCCGTGTCCTCCCCGACGGAGGCGTGATGGCACCCCGGAATGCACCGGCGACGTCCGCCGTCAGGCTGGCTGCAGAAACCTGGGAGTCGCTGTTCCGTGCGCAGGTCGCCGTGATGCGCCGGCTGCAGTCCGGCCCTGCATTCCGGAGCCTGGCGGTCAATGAGTACGACGTGCTGTTCACGCTGTCGCGGTGCCCGTCAGGCTGGCTGCGGCTGAACGAACTGAACGACAACGTGCTCCTGAGCCAGTCCAGCCTGAGCAGGCTGGTGGACCGGCTGGAGAAGCGCGGCCTGGTGGAGCGCATGGCGGCCCCGGACGACGGCCGCGGCGTGCTGCTGAAGCTGACGGAGGAGGGCGCGGCCCTGCAGAAGGAAATCGGCCGGGAGCACGTGCGGGACATCGCCGAGCTTGTTGGCCCGGCGCTGACGGCGGCGGAGCAGCGGGAGCTGCTCCGCCTCACGGAGAAGCTGCGCGCGTCGCTCCCGCCCCGTTAGCGGGACGGCCGGCGGCCCAGGTTATCGGGATGGACGACGGCGGGACCCCGGACCCGCCGTCGTCCGCCTTCCCCGCCCTGCGGTCAGCGGATGACGGCCAGCTTGTCCGGATCATCCGCCGGCAGGTCCCCGTTCACCGTGGCGGAGACCCTGATCTCCCGGAGGGAGAGGCTTCCGCCCACGGTGGACAGGAAGGCGGTGTCGGAGGAGTCGCGGCCGGAGGTGATGCGCAGCATGGCAGTCCTGGGCGCCAGGCCGGTGGGGTCGATCACGTGCCAGGCCCCGTTGATGTGGGCCTCGGCCACGGCATGGAAGTCCATCGGGGACAGGCCCGGCGCATACACGGCCGCGAGCCGCGCAGGCACGTTCTTGGCTCGCAGCAGCGAGATCGCCAGGTGGGCGTAGTCGCGGCAGACGCCGCGCCGGTTCAGGAGGGTCTCCACGGCGCCGTCCGTGCCCCGGGAGGAGCCGCTGACGTAGCGCAGTTCGTTGAACACCCAATTGCGTATGGCGTGCAGGAGTTCCTCGCCCTGGAGTCCGCCGAACTCGGCATAGGACGTGGGAAGCAGGCGGTCGGACTCGGCGTACCGGCTGGGCCGGACATAGCGGATCAGCTCCATCAGGGAGGGCTCCTCCGGTTGCGCGAGGCCTGCAACGGTAGCCGAGTAGTCCACGGTGACCTCAGTGGGTTCAGCAAACTCCATGTAATGGAACCTGCCCCCGTGGTGGTCCGAAAGCTCCGTCAGGGGAACCTGTTCCCCGTCGGCCGTGACGCTGAGGTTCTCGTCCAACGACGAGTAGCCGGCGTTCCTCGCCACGGAGATGGCCATTGCCACCTTGGTGTCGGCCACGGTCTTGAATACCAGGCGGGCAGCAACAGTACGTTCCATCGGTCTCCGGGGTTTGAGGCGCCGTCAGTCGCGGCTGCGGGCTGGGGTGTGCTGGAGGCAGCGGGACTAGTTCTTGATCTCCAGAGACATTAGCATCCGCTGGACGTTGGCGAATTCGGAGCCCTTGTTGACGTAGCCGGCGGCCTGGTCGAGGGTGTCGAAAGCCTTGGCCGGAGCCACCTTTTCATCCGGCGCAAACGCCTTCAGTGAGCGCACGTCGCTGAAGGAGTAGTTGCCCTTGCCCGCCAGGCCCAGCACAACGTTCTGCAGCTGGCAGGCCTTGGAATCGGCGCCGCCCACCAGGTTGGTGATGCCGTAGGAGCCGAAGTAGCGGTAGCCCTGGATCACCCTGAACACCACGTGCGGATCGATGGTGCCCTGCCCGCCGCTGTGCGGCAGCTCCACGGGAACACTGCTGACGACGACGTAGGGCTTGCGGGCAGATGCGGCGCAGCTCGCCGCGTTGGTGTCGGGCAGGCCTGTCTGCAGGGTGGCGAGGTAAGCGCCGTCGGCATCCTTGACCTCGATCTTCACGGCGCCGGGAAGGGTTCCCTTGTCAGGGTCAACGGACTGGGCTATCCAGTCCTGCGGCAGCTCGAAACTCACGGTCTTGGCAGGGTCGCTGAAGACCTTCCAGGCGGCTGCCGTGGCCCCGGCTGTTGCGGTGGCACTGGCCGAGGCGGTTGCGGAAGGCCCCGCGGAACCCGATGCGGGACCGGCAGCCGTGCTGGTGCCCGGCTCCGCGGTCCAGGCGGGGGTGCCCTTGCCGTCGCTGCTGCAGCCGGTCAGCAGGCCCGCCGTCAACAGTACGACGGCGGCGATGCCCCTGCGTCCAGAAGCCGTGATCCCTGTCATGGCTCCAGCCTAACCGCGAGGCCGGTCCCATCCGGGGGCTGCCGGCCAGCGTTTCGCGGTCCCACCGCTTCCCGGCGGCCTGGGCAGACGGTCATCACAAAGGGGCTAGGCTGAGATCATGGCCGAACATGAGCTGGACCCAGCGGAGCAGACCCTGGCGAACATGTCCGCGCTCGACATTGCAGACTGGCGGCTGCGGACTTTCGCCCTCTACGACACCGTGCGCAAGATTGCCGCAGACAGCCCGGAAGAGGCCCACGCCTACTGGCGCCAGGAGCGCGACCGCATGTTCGGCACCCACCCCGCCTCGGCCCTGACAGCCGAGGCCAAGGCGTCCTTCTACGGCCTCAAGACCGCCGACTACGATCCCATCTACCGCTTCTACGTACCCCTGACCAAGGAGGGTGCCGGGCGTGAAATGAACGTCGACACAGGGACCGACGGCGTGGTCCGGTTTGTCCGGCTGGGAACATTCGACCTGCCGGAAATGGGACAGCTGGCCGTGTGGAAGCTGATGGGCTACGGGGGCGGGATCTTCGTTCCGTTCCGGGACGCCACCGCTGGCCAGCCCGGCGGAAGCTACGGCGCTGGCCGCTACCTGCTGGACACCATCAAGGGCGCATTCCATGGCGTCGTCCGCGGTCCGGGGCAGGACGTCCAGTATGTGCTGGACTTCAACTTTGCCTACAACCCGTCGTGCGCGTACAACGAGGCCTGGGCCTGCCCGCTCGCCGGCCCGGCCAACCGGTTGGCTGTGGAGATCCCCGTCGGTGAGCTGTACTGATCCCATGCAGTTCCGGATGGCACTGTCACACAGTTCCTGACGGCACTGCCATGCAGTTGCGGACGGCCTACGATGGCTGAATGACCCCAGCTCTCCCGCGGCGAATCGCCCGCGTCCGGCCCCTCGCCCCTGCCCCGGGGCCGTCTTCAGTCTCGTCGCCGTCCACGGCCCCAGACTCAGATTCAGACGCAGCTCAGCTCCCTGAACAGTTCTTCATAGCCAACGACGCTGCGGACTTCACGGGCACCGCGGGACGGACATGGACGGTGGTGGAGTCGCCGTTTCCCGGTTCACGCGCCAACGCCGGCAGCGGCCACCGCAAGGGATGGGAACCAGGGGCTGAGGTCTCCGAGGACAGCTTCACGTTCCTGGCGCCCAGCGTGCCGGCCAATGTCCTAGGAATGGCCCACAACACGGGGCAGGCCGGGCGGGACCTTCCCCCACAGGCCTTCCACAAGGCGGCCACCAGCGTGATCGGGCCGGGCGAGGCGATTGAGCTGCCCGGCGGTATCGGACTGGTGGAGCCGGAAGCGGAACTTACCGTCGTCGTCGGACGGACCGCGAAAAACCTGACGCCCGGCAACGCACGGACCGCAGTACTGGGCTACACCATCGGCAACGACGTCACCGCGCGCCGGCGGCAGAAGTCGGATGAGCTGTGGCTGAGCGCCAAAAGCCAGGACACCTTCACACCGGCCGGCCCGTGGATTGTCACCGGGCTGGACCACGCGGACCTGCCCGTCGGCGTCGTCCACAACGGCGCCGAACTGCCCGCGGCATCCACGGCGGACCTGGGCTGGAAGGTGGACGAGATCCTCGTCTACCTCACCTCGTTCATGACCCTGCACCCCGGCGACCTGGTGCTCACCGGGTTCCCGGCCGCGAGCGCCGGCATCCAGCCTGGCGACACGGTCACCTGCAGGGTGGGCGGAATCGGCGAGCTGTCCAACCCCGTCACGGCCGCTGGCTCAGCGGCACCCTAACCCGGAATCAGGCCCAGGTTCCGGACGCTTCCGACGGCGGCCGTCACCGCCTCGGCGGCAGCTTCCAGGTCGGCGGCGGTCACCGATGAATCAAAGCTGAACCGCACGGCGGTCTGTGCCGCCTCCGCCTCGATGCCGAGGGCCACCAGCACCGGCGACGGAGCATCCGATCCGGCCGCGCACGCCGAGCCGCTGGAGCACACCACATCCTGGCGCTCGAGTTCCAGGAGAACGGACTCGCCGCTGGTTCCCGGGAAGCAGAAGGACGCCACCGAGGGCAGCCGTTCGGACGGATGGCCGGTCAGCACGGCACCGGGAACGCTGCTAAGCACCGCGGCGACAAAACGGTCGCGGAGGCCCGTGACGCGTCCCGCGAGCGCGGGCCGGTCCGCGTGCGCCAGGGTGAGGGCGGTGGCCAGGGCCACGGCGCCCGCAACGTTTTCGGTGCCGGACCGCCGGCCGCGTTCCTGGCCGCCGCCATGCACCAGCGGCTCGACGCGGGTCCGGCCCCGAACGAACAGGACCCCGTTGCCCTTGGGCGCGCCGAGCTTGTGCCCGGAGATGCTCAGGGCGTCCACCCCGAGTGCCTTCACGTCCAGCGGCAGCCAGCCGGCGGCCTGCACGGCGTCAGTGTGGAAGGGAATCCCCTGCCTCCTCGCCAGGGCCGCGAGTTCGGCCACCGGCTGGACGGTGCCCACCTCGTTGTTGGCGTACATGATGCTGACTAGCGCGGTTTCATCCCGCAGCACCGCAGCGAGTGCCGCCGGGGTCACCGTCCCGTTCCCGTCGACCGGCACGACGTCCACGGTGAAGCCGTGAAAGCGTTCGAGGTAGCGTGCGGACTCCTCCACGGCGGGATGCTCGACGGCGCTGATCACCACCCGGTTCAGGGCCGGGTCCGCGGCCTGCCGCGCCAGGCCAATACCCTTGACGGCGAGGTTGTCCGCCTCCGTGCCGCCCGACGTGAAGGTGATCTCCGCGGCCCTGCAGCCCAAAACCGCGGCCACGGTCTTGCGGGCATCCGCGAGCGCCCGCGCGGCCGAGTCACCGAGCGAATGGTGGCTTGACGGGTTGCCGAATTCGCCGGTGAGGTAGGGCCACATGGCCTCCAGCACTTCGCGGCGGACGGGAGTTGTTGCTGCTGCGTCCAGGAAGATCATGGTGCGTTCACCCCACTGTCAGTTCGACGTCCAGGCCAAGGTCCAGGGCCGTGACGCTGTGCGTCAGGGCCCCGACGGAGATGACGTCCACACCGGCGGCGGCGATGTCCGCCACCGTGCGGAGGTTGACGTTGCCGCTGGCTTCCACCACGGCCCGCCCGGCGACCTGCTGGACGCCGGCGCGGAGTTCCTCAAGGCTGAAGTTGTCCAGCATGATGGTGTCCACCCCGGCGGCCAGGACGGGTTCGATCTGGTCGGCGCTGTCCACCTCCACCTCGAAGTGGGTAGTGTGTCCGAGCTGGGCCTTCGCGTCGGCCAGCAGCGCGGTCAGCCGTGCCGGGTCTCCGCCGGTCATGACGGCCAGGTGGTTGTCCTTGGCCAGTACGGCGTCGGAAAGGCTGTAGCGGTGGTTGGCGCCGCCGCCGCAGCGGACCGCGTACCGTTCCAGGACGCGGAGTCCGGGGGTGGTCTTGCGGGTGTCCGTGATGCGTGCCTTGGTGCCGGCGGCCAGGGCCACGAATTCCGCGGTCTTGGTGGCGATGGCGCTCATTCGCTGCGCCAGGTTCAGGCCGACCCGTTCGGCGAGCAGCACGCTTCGTGCCCGGCCGGTGACCCGCGCGAGCTTTGTTCCGGCCGCGAAGGCCTCGCCGTCGGCCACGAGCAGCTCCACCTGCGTGTCCGGATCCACCATCAGCATGGCGTCACGGAAGACGCTGCCGCCGCTGAAGACCCCCGGGACGCGGGCGTTCAGCACGGCGGTGGCGCGGGCCTCGGCCGGGATCAGCAGCTGCGAGGTGATGTCACCGCTGGGCGCATCCTCCGTGAAGGCCCGCTCCAGGATCTCGCGGACGGGTGCTGCTGGGAGGGTCAGGCTAGTCATGGACAAGGCTCGCTTTCGGGCTCATTCTGAATTCTTCGTCTAGGTCGTGTGCCTGGCCGTCCAGGCTGGTGACCGGTTCCAGCAGGCCGTCGTCGCGGTAGTGCGCGCCGAGCGACGCCCGCCGCTCCCTCGCCGCGTGGACCAGCAGCTGCGCGGCGAGCAGCAGGTTGGCGTCCTCGTGGGTCCGCGGGTCCGCTGCCTGCGGCACCGCTTCAGGGCGTACGACGGCGGCCCACGCCGCCAGCGTGGCCCCTACCTCCCGCAACAGCTCGCCACTGCGAAGCACCCCAGCCTTGGCAGTCATCACCCGCCGGAGAGCACCACGGGAGAACTCCCCAGGTGCGGCATCTCCCAATATCTCCTCGGGGTAGGGCTGGGCGACTCGGTCACTAGCCTCTCGGTCGCGGGTCAGGGCAAGGTTAGCCGACGCCACCGGCGGAGTAGTGCTGTCTTGCGACGCCCCGAGCGTAGGAGCGTCGCCAAGAAACGCCTCAACAGCCCGCCGGCCGAACACCAATCCTTCGAGGAGCGAGTTGCTGGCCAGGCGGTTGGCGCCCTGGACGCCGGTGCAGGCCACTTCGCCGGCTGCGAAGAGCCCGGGAACGGTGGTCCGGCCGTGCAGGTCGGTGGAGACCCCGCCCATCCAGTAGTGTGCCGCCGGCGCGACCGGGACGAGCTCCCGGGTCCAGTCGATGCCGGCCTCCAGGGTGCGGCGGGTGATCGTGGGGAAGCGGCGCGCCAGGAACCCTGCTCCCCGGGCGTCCTCGATGCCCCGGGCATCGAGGTAGACGTGGCCGTTGGGGTCGCCGAGCGCGGCCAGATGCAGGGCAATGCTGCGGGAAACGACGTCGCGCGGGGCGAGTTCGGCGTCGGAGTGGTAGCCGTGCAGGAACCGGCTGCCCCGGGCGTCAACGAGGATGGCGCCCTCGCCGCGCACAGCCTCGGAGATCAGCAGCGGATCCTGGCCGTCCCCGGCCGCCGGCCCGCCGTCGGGCCGTGCCAGGCAGGTGGGGTGGAACTGGAAGAATTCCAGGTCCGCGACGGCAGCACCGGCACGCCAGGCGAGGGCGAGACCGTCCGCGGTGGCAACGGAAGGGTTGGTGGTCTGCGCGAATAGCTGCCCTGCCCCGCCCGTGGCCAGCAGTACGGCGTCGGCCTGGATCCTGCCCGGCCGGCCGTCCTGCAGGAACTCGACTCCCGTGACCCGGCGGCCCTGCTGCAGAAGGGCGGTGACGCTGGCGTGGCCCAGCAGCCGGATCCTGCCTGTGGCCTGTGCTGCCAGCACGGCGCAGATCAGGGCGTTCGCGATGCCGGCGCCGGTGGCGTCGCCGCCGGCGTGCAGGATGCGCGGCGCGGAGTGGGCGGCTTCGAGACCCAGGGCGGGGTCGCCGTCGTCGTCCAGGTCGAAGCGGACGCCAAAGCGGCCGAGCCCGGCGATGTCCCGGCGCGCCTCCGTGCAGAGCACGCGGACAGCCTCCGGGTTGCAGTGCCCGGCGCCGGCCCTCAGGGTGTCGGCGATGTGGGCGGCCACGGTGTCGCCCGGCGACGGTTCGTCGAGGACGGCGGAAATGCCGCCCTGGGCGAAGTAGGTGTTGCTCTCCGCGAGCGCGCCCTTGGTCAGCAGCACCACGTCGGCGCCTGCCTCCGCCGCGAGCAGGGCGGCGTAGAGGCCGGCGATGCCGCTGCCGACGACGGCGAACCGCCGGCGGCCGGCCCTTCCGTTTTCGCTGGTCATTGTGGGCTCTCTATCAGGGCTTGGCGGCGAGCATGCGCTCGAGTGCCGTCCTGGCGTCCTGCTGCACGTCATCATCGACGGTGATGCGGTTGACCACGCGGCCGGCAACGAGCTCTTCGAGGACCCAGGCCAGGTAGCCGGGGTGGATCCGGTACATGGTGCTGCAGGGGCAGATGACCGGATCCAGGCAGAAGATGGTGTGCTGCGGGTACTGGGCCGCCAGCCGGTTCACCATGTTGATCTCGGTGCCGATCGCGAAGACCGTGGGCTCGGTGGCCGCCGCAATGGCCTTCTGGATGAAGTCCGTGGACCCTGCGGAGTCGGCTGCGTCCACCACTTCCATGGGGCATTCGGGGTGCACAATGACGTTGACGCCGGGGAAGTCGGCGCGGGCCTTCTCGATCTGGGCGACGCTGAAGCGCTTGTGGACCGAGCAGAAGCCGTGCCAGAGGATGACGCGGGAGTCCAGCAGCGCCTGCTCGTCGTTGCCGCCGAGCTCCTTGCGCGGGTTCCACATGGGCATCTGTTCAAGCGGGACGCCCAGCGCCTTCGCCGTGTTCCGGCCGAGGTGCTGGTCCGGGAAGAACAGGACCCGCTGGCCGCGCTCGAAGGCCCATTCGAGGACCGTCTTGGCGTTGGAGGAGGTGCAGACGATGCCGCCGTTCCGGCCGCAGAAGGCCTTCAGCGCGGCGGAGGAATTCATGTAGGTGACGGGGATGACCGGAACGCGGCCTTCGGCGTCGGGTTCGGTGCCGAAGATTTCCTCGAGCTGTTCCCAGCAGTCCTCCACGGAATCGGCGTCGGCCATGTCCGCCATCGAGCATCCGGCGGCGAGGTTGGGCAGGATGACAGCCTGCTCGGGCCTGGAGAGGGTGTCAGCGGTTTCGGCCATGAAGTGCACGCCGCAGAACACGATCGCTTCGGCGTCGGGCCGGGTCAGTGCGGCGTTGGCCAGCTGGAAGGAGTCGCCGACGAAGTCGGCGTACTGGACAACCTCATCGCGCTGGTAGAAGTGGCCCAGGATGACCGCCCGGTCGCCCAGCGCCGCTTTGGCAGCCCGGATCCGGGCATCGAGCTCGGCTTCGCTGGCCAGCTTGTACTCCTCGGGAAGCTGGCCCTGGCGCGGCGTGGAGGCAGGGGCCACGTCCGCGCTGGAGGCTCCTGGACCGTAGGCCGGAACACCGGCGAGCGTTTCCGCCAGGTCATACTCCCAGGGCCCCTTGGCAAGCGCCGGGCTGCAGGTGCCGCCGGTGCCAGCGGCAGCGGCCTTCTCGGCCTGTTCACGCGTGATCAGCTGGATGGCAGTGTTGACGCTGCTCATGGGGTGCTCCTGTTATCTGGGTCGAGGCCGGGGCGGCCGGTAAATCGGTAAAGACGCGGCGGGCGGTGCTTGCCGCCCTGGAGGTATTCACCGGTTTCTTCGATTTCCGGCGTCGACTTGATCTGCCGGCGGAAGTTGGCGGGATCCAGCTGCGTGTCCAGCACGGCTTCGTAGACCTCGCGGACCTGGGCGAGGGTGAAGTACTCCCCCAGGAAGTGGTAGGCGATGGAGCCGTAGGCCAGCTTGTTCCGCAGGCGCCAGAGGGCATAGTCCACAATCGCGTTGTGGTCGAAGGCCAGGCTGCCGAGCTTGTCCGCGCGGAACCACCGGACGTTCTCTGATTCGTCCGCGAGCGCGGCTTCGGTGGGCTGGACCAGCGCCCAGTAGACGATGGACACCACGCGCTGGGTGGGTGAGCGGTGCAGGCCGCCGAAGGCGTAGAGCTGCTCGAGGTAGCTGGGTGCCAGGCCGGTGGTTTCCCGCAGGTTCCGCGAAGCGGCGTCCTGCAGTGACTCTGCGTGCGTCAGCGGACCGCCGGGCAGCGCCCACTGGCCCTTGAACGGTTCCCGGATCCGGCGGACCAGCGGGATCCAGAGCGTGGGGCGGCCGGAGGACTCGCTGGGGCGGAGTGCGAAGATCACCGTGGAGATGGCGAGCGACGGCGGCGCGGACTGCCGCTCCGCCACATTGGCTGAGGTGGTGTACACGGTGATCACCCGCTTCGCTGCGATTGGGAAGCCCTGTCGGGCTCACCCTGGATTAGTTATAGTCATTTTGACTCGAACTGATTCTACGGCCGGTTGCCCGGGATGCAAAATGTTTCGCCGGAAGTTGGGTGTAAATTCGAAAGGTCCCAAAAGGACCAGTTCCCCCAACCCCAAGAAGGTACGCAGCATGACGATGAAGTCCACAGCAGACCGACCCGCAGTCCAGCTCCGCCACAGCATGAAGCCCCGCCAGCTCACCATGATGGGCTTGGGCAGTGCCATAGGTGCCGGGCTCTTCCTGGGCTCCGGCGCCGGCGTGCAGGCAGCCGGCCCCGCAGTCCTGGTTTCGTACCTTGTGGCCGGCACGCTCATCATCCTGGTTATGTGGGCGCTCGGCGAGATGGCAGCAGCCAACCCCGACAGCGGCGCCTTCTCCGTGTACGCCGAACGCGCCATGGGCAAGACCGCCGGGGCGACCGTGGGTTGGCTCTGGTGGCTGCAGCTGGTGGTGGTCATCGCCGCCGAGGCGCTCGGTGCCGCGGGGCTGCTGTTTTCGGTCTGGCCGGTGGTTCCGGTGTGGGCGCTCTCCCTGGTGTTCATGGTGGTTTTCACGGGCATCAACCTCGCCGGCGTGAAGAACTTCGGCGAGTTCGAGTTCTGGTTTGCCATTCTCAAGGTGGCCGCGATCGTCCTGTTCCTCGCCATCGGCGTCGCGCTGCTGCTGGGGCTCCTGCCGGATGTGGCCTCCCCGGCACTGGCCAACATCACGGGAGACTTCGCGCCATCGGGCTTGGCCGGCATTGCCACGGCACTGTTCGTGGTGATCTTTGCGTTTGGCGGCACGGAGATCGTGAGCGTCGCAGCTGCTGAAACTGAAGACCCCGAGCACAGCGTCACCAAGGCCATCCGGACTGTCGTATGGCGGATCCTCGTCTTCTACATCGGCTCCGTCTTCGTGATCGCCGCTGTACTTCCGGCCACGTCGGAGGCCCTGTCCTCGCCGTTCGCGGGCGTGCTGGATGCCGCGCGCATCCCGGGTGCCGCCACGGCCATCACCCTGGTGGCCGTCGTCGCCCTGCTGTCCGCCCTCAACGCCAACCTCTACGGGGCGTCGCGCATGGTGTTCTCGCTCGCAGAGCGCGGCGAGGCTCCCGGCTTCCTGTCCCGGCTCAGCCGCGCAGGCGTGCCCATGGTGGCCGTCGGCGTCTCCGTCGCGTTCGGCTTCATCGCCACGGTCCTGGAACTGCTGTTTCCCGAGCGCATCCTGCCCGCCCTGTTCCAGTTGGTCGGGTCCACCTGCCTCGTGGTCTGGGGTTCGGCACTGGTCTCCCAGCTCATCCTGCGTCGGCGGGCGGATCGCGAGGGTTCCCCCTTGCCGCTGCGGATGAAGGGCTTCCCGGGGCTGACCGTGTTCGGCCTCGTGCTGCTTGGGCTGGTGTTTGCCGTGGGTTTCAGCGCAGAGAGCAGCCGCATCCAGCTGATCAGCACACTGCTGCTCATTGCCGGCATCGCAGCCGCCTGTTGGGCAGGCGCCCGGTTGGCGGCATCCCGGCGCGCCCGGCGCTCCTAGCCATGGATTTCCCTGGTCCGCTGGCAGGTAGAGTGGTGCCCATCCACGGCGGACCGGCGACGAAGCAGTTCCGGCGAGCCTTGTACCTGACGAGGATTGAGACTTGACGAGGACTGAGGCGATGAGCGGCAGACACACCGGCGAACAGCACTCCCACACGGTTGAGGGCACCGACCCGCAGCTTTACGTTGAAGTGCACGATCCCCGGAACGACGCCGGCCTCCGCCCCGTCCTCCTCATCCATGGCTTCTCTGCGTCCAGCAAGCTGAACTGGGAGGACACCGGCTGGATCGCCGCGCTCCTGGAGGCCGGCCGCCGCGTCATCGCCGTCGACCTTCCCGGCCACGGCCGGAGCGGCGCGCCGGAGGACATGGACTCCTACTCCCCCAGCCGGATCAGGGCAGACCTCCTGCAGATCGCGTTCGACGCCGGCGCCCGGCCTTTGCGCGACGGTGACCTCGCCAGCGGGCTCGACGTGATCGGCTATTCCCTCGGCTCCCGGCTCGCCTGGGAGTTCGGCGCCACCCAGCCGGAGCTGGTCCACCGGCTGGTCCTGGGCGGCCCGAACATGGCCGACCCGCTGGCGGCCTTCGACCTCGTGGCCGCCCAGCGATACCTGGCCGACGGCACGCCCATTGACGACGCATCGACGGCTGGGCTGCTGAGCATGGCGCAGGCGCTGCCGAGCAACAACATCTTCGCCCTGCTGTCCCTGGTTGAGGCCATCAAGGGTGAACCGTACGATCCGGCCGAGGCCGTGCCGCACATGCCCGTGCTGCTGGTGGCCGGTGAAAACGACGAGCGCGCCGCGTCCATGCCACAGCTTGCCGAACTGGCCCTGAAGGCCGGCTCCATGGCCGAGCAGCTCGTCCTGCCCGGTCGCACGCACACCAACGCCATCACCAGCCGCGCCTTCAAGCAGGCGGCCATCGCGTTCCTCGGCAGCTAGGGCCAGCCGCAGCCGACCGGCGTAGGCTGGACTTTGGGGGCGGAGACACCGGAAGAGGAACCCATGGCCATGGTTTTTGAAGACCGGGAAGACGCAGGACGGCAGCTTGCGGCCGCCCTTCCGCAGTTCCGCGAGCGCCCGGACACCTTGGTGCTGGGCCTGGCCCGAGGCGGCATCCCGGTGGCCGCCGCCACGGCCGAGGTCCTCCACCTGCCCTTCGGCGCCCTGCTAGTCCGCAAACTCGGCATTCCGGGCCATGACGAGACCGCATTCGGCGCACTGGCCTACTCGGGCGGAAGGATCGTCCGCCTTCTCAACAGGCCGCTCGTGGAACGCATCCTTGACGACGGCGTGCGGCAGGAGTGGCTCGAGCAGGTGGAGCACCGGGAGCGGGCCGAACTGATGCGACGCGCCGGCAGCTATCCCGCAGTGGACCCCGATGTGCATGGCAAGACAGTCCTGCTGGTGGACGACGGCCTGGCGACGGGGGCCACCATGCGGGCGGCGGTCGAGGCCGTACGGATGGCCGGCGCAGCAGAAGTAGTGGCCGCCGCGCCCGTCGGATCGATCGAGGCAGAGAAGTCACTGTCCCGGGTTTGCAACGTCCTGTGCCTCCATCTGCCGGGAAGATTCCGGGCTGTGGGAGCCTTTTACCGGCGTTTCGACCAACTGAGCGACGAGGACGCCATTGCCCTTCTGCATGGCGCCCGCATCTAGGGCCGGCTTACCCCAGGTTCAGTGCCGGCTGCCAGGTTCAGTGCCGGCTGACGCCGAGCGGACGGCCCCTCGTCTCCTTTGCCAGGAGCACGCCGACGGCCGAGATGACGCACAGGATCATGATGTAGATGCCGATGGACCCGGTCCACTTCGTGCTCTGCATCAACGCTTCGGCGATGGTGGCGGCGAATGCGCCGCCCAGGATCGCACCGAAGGCGTAGCCGATCGAGATGCCGGAATAGCGGACGTTGGCCGGGAACATCTCGGCATACATGGCTGACATCGGGCCGTAGGACAGACCGAGGCTAATGGTCAGCACGAACAGCGCCACGCCGTAGAGCATGATGTCCTTCGTGTCGATCAGGGCGAACATCGGGATCATCCAGGCGAACACGATGCCGTAGCCGATGAGGAACGTCTTGACCCGGCCGATCTTGTCGGAAAGCCAGCCGCCCACGAGCGTGAAGATCAGCCAGCCGAATGACGCCAGCGTGGTGGCCAGCAGGATCTCCGCGACCGGCATCTTCAGCGTCCTGGTGGCGTAGGAGATGAAGAACGCAATCAGCAGGTAGCCCGCCGCGTTGTTGCCGATGAAGATCATCGTGGAGTAAAGCACGGACTTCTTGTGGTGCTTGATCAGCTCGCCGAGCGGGGCCTTGGCTTTCTCCTTGCGTTCGATCATTTGCCGGAAGACGGGACTCTCGGCAACTGCGCGCCGGATCAGGTAGCCCACCACGATCAGCACGATGGAGAGCAGGAACGGAACGCGCCAGCCCCACGCGGCGAAGTCTTCCTTGGACATGCTGGTGTTGATGAAGAACAGCAGCCCGGTGGCCAGGATCATGCCGACGGGGACGCCGATCTGCGGGTAGGCGCCGAACAGGCCCCGCTTGCTCCTGGGCGCGTGTTCCACGGCCATCAGGGCGGCACCGCCCCATTCGCCGCCGGCGGAGAAGCCCTGGACGATGCGGAGGGTGATCAGCAGGACCGGAGCCCAGAAGCCGATCTGGGCGTAGGTCGGCAGCATGCCGATCAGCGCCGTCGCTGCACCCATCATGATGAGCGTGAAGACCAGCATTGCCTTGCGGCCGAGGCGGTCTCCCAGATGACCGGCAATGATCGCGCCGAGCGGGCGGAACAGGAAGCTGATGCCGATCAGGGCAAAGGACAGGATCTGCGCCAGCCCCGGGTTGGACTGGTTCAGCGGGGCCAGGAACAGCGGCGAGAGCAGCGTTGCCGTCAGCTGGGCGAAGATGAAGAAGTCATACCATTCGATGGTTGTGCCCACCAGCGTGCCTGCGAGGACTTTGCGTTCCTCACGCTTACTGCTGGGGCCCGCCTCTGAATCGACGTGTGAAGTTGCGGTCATTGGAACTCCGTGGCTGAGGGCAGGGATGCTGCCGGTGATGATGAAGAGCAGTCCGATTTACTGATCGAACGGTCAGTTAGTGTGAGGATACTACGAAAGTGTGACCTGGCGCACCCCTTAGTCCGTCCGGTGCAGGAACTCGCGCAGCCGTGCCCTGGCCGGCTCGCGGTCGTAGGTGTTAACCAGGGCCCCGGCCATCCGGACCGGATCCCCGAAGAAGAAGTACTCGTAGAGGGACTGCCGGCCGGAGAAACCCGAGATCGAGGCGTCGAACGCAAGCTTGAACAGCCGGACCCGCTCCGGCCCGGTCAGGGTCTTTCCCTGCAGGTACAGATCGATGTCCGCCCGGGCATCACCGTTGACGTCCGCTTCGCCGGGCAGGGCCATCAGTCCCGAGGCGGAGAACTTACGGATGATCTGCGGGAAGCGCTGCGCCACCTTCGGATACCAGTTGCGGGCAGCGTTGAGGGTGGTCCATTTGGGCAGCAGCATGCCTGCCTCGTTGGGTTCGGCGTCGGCCTCCGACGCGCGGACCAGGGCCTTTCCGATTTCGACGTCGATGATCAGCTCGGCGATGTCCTCCTGGATGTGCTGGAACCCGTCGATGCCGATCGAATCGGCGAGTTCGGATGCGAGGCCCAGGAAGAACTCACTCTTGGCGATGGTCCGGGTCACCACCTGATGGGTCATAAGGGCACCGGCACCGGTCTCGGCGTAGAACGAGTTGCAGAGCTGCGGATTGCCGAGCATGAAGATGCGGTCGCCTGGAACAAAGACGTCGTCAAAGACGGCCACCGCATCCATTTCCTCATAGCGGGATGCCAGTGGTTCATCGTGGACACTGCCGCCGTTGTACAGGGACGTCCTGCAGAGGTACCGGAGCCCCGGCGTGTCATTGGGGATGGCGAAGGCAAAGGAATAGGGCGCGTCCTCCGGCGTGCCGCGCAGCACCGTGGACGGAAAGACCAGCAGCTCGTCGGCGATGGGTGCGATCGTGGCGAGCATGCGAGCGCCGCGGACCACGATGCCGCCGTCCCGCTCCTCTACGATGTGGGCCGTGAGCTGTCCGCCCAGCTGCTCCGAGCCGGAGACCGACCGGTTCACTTGCGGCGGGATCAGCGTATGGGTGGCCAGCATGTCGTTTTCGCGCGCCCACTCGTAGTAATTGCCAATGTTCTCGGCAAACTTGGGATCCGCTTGGGCGAACCACGTCCCGGCCGTGCCCAGGGCGGTGAGTGCGGAGTTCATGTAGTCACCCGTGCGGCCGAGGAATCCGTTGGTCGCCTCAGCCCATGTGGAGGTCGCCCGGCGGCGGTGCTGCAGATCCTCGATGGTCCGGGGCACCAGGAAGGACGCGTTGACCAGGTCCCCCGTGGTGGGCGAGGCATAGGTCAGCGCGTCCTGGTACCGAGGGTCGTGCTGCATGTCGAACAGCTTCGCGTACTGCCGGGCAACGTTGTGGAAGGCCGGGTGTTCGGCAACTTTTTCGCTGACCACTTCTCCGTCGATCGCGATGTGCGGGGTCATCGCATTGAGTTTGTCCAGGTACTGCTGGCCGGTCCTGATGCCCATGGCTGCCTCCATTCGTCGTTGAACTTTCAATAGGTGTGGAATGTGCCGCCTACAGCAGGTCCTCTATCCCCAGCTGGCTCTCCGGGATGGTGGTGAAGGCGCTGTTGGCGAACGCCAGCGCGTCGCCGCTGCGGTGGTCGAAGTCCACCACCTCACCGAGGTAGAGGGTGTGGTCGCCGCCGTCGTACGCTGCCCAGGGCCGGCATTCAAAATAGGCGAGCACGCCGGAGAGCCGGGGCGCCGTTGTCCCTTCCACCCATCTGGGCTCCGGACCCGGACTTCCCGCAAAGTGCATGGCCAGCTGCCGCTGCTCGGCCCCCAGGATGTTGACGGTGAAGGGCCGGCCGGCCAGTTCGTCGTGGGCTTTGGCAGTGCGGGCGATGCTGGCGAGGACCAGGGGCGGGTCCATGGAGACCGACGTGAAGGAGTTGACGGTGATGCCGTGCCGCTTGGTGACGCCGTCGAAAGTGACGATGGCAACACCGGTGGCGAATCGGCCCAGGCTGCCGCGAAAACGGTGGGCCCGGGGCACCGAGGTCCTGCCCGGAATGCCGGGGCCTGCTGCTGGATTGGCCGTCATCATTGATCCTCTGGCTGCGCAGTTCCTGTCTCTGGCGCATCATGCCGCAGTCGCTCTAAACTGTTCCGTAGATGAACTGTTCTATAGTTGAACAGGCAATTCCTATATGGAACGGTAGCCCAAGGTGACGGGCCACACAAGCCCCTTTGGCTACCCGCCCCGCTTACATGCCTAGGATGGACAGCATGACTCCCAACGCCGGTGCCTCAACGCAGGTTGCGCCCGCCCAGGCCTCCCCCTCGCAGACCCTCTCCCGGGGCATCCGCGCATTGGAAATCCTTGCCGAAGCCGACCGCCCGCTGACCATCGCCGAGCTTTCGGAGGCCATGGGCGTCCACCGCTCCGTCGCCTACCGGATTCTGCGGACCCTTGAGGACCACTCCCTGCTGGTACGCGACGACGCTGGCCGGGTCCAGCCCGGCCCCGGCCTCGCGGTGCTGGCGCGCGGCGTTTCGCGGAACCTGCAGACCGCTGCCCTTCCGGAGCTGACCCAGCTGGCCAACACACTCAACATGACGGCCTTCGTGGCTGTGTGGGACCATCAGGACTGCGTAACCCTCGTCACCGTAGAGCCCCGACATTCAGCCGCCACAGTGGTCCAGCATCCAGGGTCCCGCCATCCGATCAGCTCCGGTGCACCCGGCATCGCCATCCAGTCCGCGCTGACGGAGCACGAGTGGGGCCAATTGGCTCCCGCCGTGCCGTATCGTCCCGAAGCCGCCGAGGCGCGCAAGCGCGGTTACGCGGCAAGCCATGACGAGGTTATCGCCGGGGTTTCCTCGCTCGCCGCGCCGGTGCGGGTGCCCGGCGGACGCCCGGCGGCTGTCGCCGTCGTCTACATCCGCTCGTCGCAGGATCCGTCCGAGGTGGCCGCTGCCCTGACCGCCAGCGCGGCCCGGATCGAAGGTCAGCTCGCCTGAGCTGACCGCTTCCGGGAGCGGACGACGACGGCGGCGACCGCCCCGAGGACGAACAGCGCCGCCGCGGCGGCTGCCGAAACGAGGAAGGCGGCCTGGTGGCCCCCTTCCTGCGCCAGCTGGCCGCCGACGGACGAACCAAGGGCGGTGCCGGCGACGATGCCGCTGGCGAGCGCCGTCATCACGGTGGCCAGCCGGCCAGCCGGCGCCACGAGCCCGCCGATGGCAAACACCGTGACCATGACCGGCCCCACCGGCAGGCCCAGTGCGAGCAGTACCAGCACCATGCCCCAGCCGTCGGTGGGAAGGAACAGCAGGGCCGACAACCCGGCCATGGCTGCCGCCCCGGTCACCCAGCGCGCAGTCACCGGAAAGCGTGTCGGCCAGTAGGCCACCGAGATCGCGGCCGCGGCCGAGCTGATTCCCATGACGGCATACAGGAGTCCGGCCGCCTCTGACGTTGCGAAACCGGCGGCAAAAGCGCTCAAGGCTGCCTGAGTGGAGCCGAAAAACGTGCCCATGCAGACCATGGCCAGGACCGGAAGTGCAACGGGGGCCAGGCCGGCAAGCCTGCTGCCGGCCCGGGTTCCTGCCCGGCCGCTGCCCTTGCTTGTGCCGACAGCGGCCAGCCGCGGAACGGCCGTGTGGGTGCGGTGGGTGGCGAAGGCGGGAACGAGCGTCAGCGTGAGCGCGGCGGCCAAGGCCAGCGGCAGCCAGGGGGCGACCAGGCTGGCGAGGACGCCCACGAGGGCCGGACCGAGCACGAAGGTCAGTTCATCGGCTGTGCTCTCATAGGACAGCGCGACGTCCAGATCGGTGCTGTCCCCTCCGCGCCGGCTTTCGGCTGTGAGGGCCATCCACCGGACACGGGCCAGCGGGCCGACCTGCGGGCAGCTGAGGCCTGCCGCCAACGCGGCCGCGATGACGCCCCACGCGGCGCCGACGTCGTGCACCCCGGGAAGCAAATACGCGGCCCCTATGACGGCAAGCACGGCCACAACATTCAGGACCGCCGAGATCAGCAGTACCGGTCGCTGGCCCAGCCGGTCTGCCAGCCAGCCGAGAATGGGCGCGCCGACGGCCGAGCCGATACCGACGGCCCCGGCAGCAGCTCCGCCAACGGCGTACGAGCCGGTGACCGAGGTGGCAAGGGTGAGGGTTCCCAGCGTCAGCATCGCGAGGGGCAGGCGGGCAAACAGGCCCACGGGCAGGAATCCCTTGCCTGCCAGCGCCGGCAGGCGCGCGAAACGGCCGCCGAACTGCGGCGCTGACGCCGGAGTGCTGGCGGCGGGGGTGACGGGGCGGGGGTTGGCGGATGGCTGGGGCGCCGTTGAAGTGTTCATGTATGCGGGCTCGTTCAGTCGTGCGCATCGTCCCTCCTCCCGATGCGCCGAACCCGGTAACAGTCCAATGATAGTGGACCCGTGATACCCGCCTCACGGCGGGCATCACCGGTCAGACCGTTACGAGTGCGTCAACGATGTGCACCGTGGAGCCGTTGCGCTGCTTCACTACTTGAAGCTGGCTGCCGATGCGCTGCTTCATCTCACCCACGTGGCTCACCAGGCCGACCACGCGGCCTCCGTCCCGGAGGCCCTCGAGTGCATCCATGACCTGCTCCAGCGCCTGCTCGTCGAGGCTGCCGAAGCCCTCGTCGACGAACAGCGTTTCAATGTCAACACCGCCAGCTTCCTGCTGGACCACGTCCGCCAAGCCCAGGGCGAGCGACAGCGAAGCCATGAAGGATTCCCCGCCGGAGAGGGTGGAGGTGTCGCGGCGGCGGCCGGTCCATTCGTCAACGACTTCCAGCCCCAGCCCGGACTTGGCGTTCCGGGCCGCTCTCGCGTCCGAGTGCTGCAGCGTGTAGCGGCCGTCGCTCATGGCGACGAGCCGTTCCGACGCGGCGATGGCAACCTGCTCGAGCCGCGCCGCCAGGACGTACGCGTTCAGGCTCATGCGGTAGCTGTTGTCGCCTGAGCCGCGGGCCGCTTCGGCGAGGCTTTTCAGGGCTTCCGCGCGTTCCCGGGGCTCCCGTCCGGATTCAGCCAGTTCCTCATACTCGGCACGGAGGCGTCCCAGGGTCTTGGCTGCCTGCCGCGCCATGCCCGCCGCGAGTCCAATCTCCTTTGCCGCCTGCGCGGCCTGTTCGGCTTCGGCGCGCAGCACCTCCACGTCCGGTGCGGCGGCCACGTAGCCGTTGTCGCTTTCCCTGGCTGCCTGTTCCTTTGCTGCGACAACGAGCTCTTCGCTGGCGAACAGTTCCTCAAGCCGGGCCTCCTCGTCCCGCCCGGCCTGGACAACAGACTCCAGCCGCCCCGCCTCCGCCGCCGGCAGCAGGGCCTGGCGGGCCTCGTCAGCCGATGCAAATCCGGCCTCGGGAAGCGCGCGGTCCAGTTCGCTCCGGGCCTCTGCCAGTCGGGCCGCAGCCTGCTCCAGCTGCGTGCGGGCAGTGTCAGCCTGTTCGAGAATACTGACGGCTCGGGCGATGGCGTCACTGCGGAGACCGAGGCTGGCGTGTTCGGCACGAAGCGCTTCGAGCGACGATTCCAGGGCGGCCGACTGCTCCTCGATTTCGGTCAGGGCGGATTCCGTCTGCGCCAGCTGAGACAACGCATCCACGCGTACCTTCTCTGTGGCGTCGATGCGTTCGGCCAGTTCCTCCTGCCGGCTCCTGCTGGCTGCCAGCTCCGTTACGGCTGCTGCCGCCTCGGCAGCTGCTACCCGGGCGGCCCTGGCGGCCTCTTCCGCCTCGCCGGGATCGGTGTCGCCGCCTTGGCCCGCGAGAACCGCGACCAGCTGTCTGGTTTCGGAGAGCTCAGCTTCCACTGCAGAGAGCACCCTCTCGGCCGCTTCGCTGCGCTCCTTGGCTCGTTCCTCTTTCTCGGCAAGCCCCAGGACGGAGTCCCCTGCGGGTACCGGCTCGGGGTGCTCCGGGCTGCCGCAGACGGGACAGGGCATCCCGTGTTCCAGGCGCGAAGCCAATTCCGCGGCAGCATTGGACAGGCGTTCCTCCCGGACGTCCAGCCACTGGCGGCGCAGTTCCTGGTGGTGTTCCCGGGCTTTGAGGTGCCGCTCAGTGACGGCAGCGCACCCGGCCGCCGCCGTCCCGTAGCGCCGAACTACATCCACCAGCTCGTCGGCGGCTGCCGCCTCCTTGGTGCGCAGTACGGATTCCCCTGCCAGCTGTTCAAGCGGCTGCAGGGCTGCACGCAGGGTTTCCATCTCGGTGCGCAGGGAAAGCAGCCGAACGGCGTGGTCATCTCCGGCACGGCTGAGTTCCTGACGCCGCTGCGCAAGTCCGGCGGCCCGCGCGCGCAGGCCGCCCAGCCGGCCCTCATCAGCCAGGCGTTCGCCGATCACGGCGGCCAGCGCCCGCAGCCGCGAAAGCTCCGAGGCCACGTCGACGGTGCCGTGTTCGGCAGCGCTGCGTTCTGCAGCGCCCTGTACTGCAACGCTGGACTTCGTGGCGACCACTTCCGAGCCGGACCTCGCTGCCTCCCGCACGCCGGCGGAGGCGAGATCCAGGGCTCTTTCCGCCCGGGCAAACAGAGCCTCGGCGGTGGTCACGGCCTTCAGCTGGCCGCCGAGGAGCCCGGCCTTCCGGTGCAGGTCAAGCGCGGCTCCCGCGCTGGCCAGTCCGGGGGCGGCGGCCTCTGCGTCTGCCCTCCGGCGCAGGGCGGCAGCAAGCTTCAGGCGTCTTCCCTCCCGTGCCAGCTCCGTTTCGAGCCGCTCCGCGCAACCGCGGCGCTGCTCCTCGCAGGATTCTGCGTTCACGGCCAGTACCGAGGCACGCTCCGCGGCTGCAGCCTCCAGCCACGACAGGAGTTCGGGATGACCGGAAGGTTCCGGCGCGGCGTCCGGATCGACTTCGAGGGCCGTGGCCTCCGCTTTGGCCCTCTCCACCAGCAGGCCCAGCCTGCCCTCGAGATCGGCTACCTGCCTCGCGGCGCCGGCAGCCTGTAACGCAAGCTCCCGCTCCACTGCCTCAAAACGTTCGGTTCCGAAAAGCTTCTGCAGCAGTTCGAGGCGGTCCGAAGCCTTGGACCGGAGGAACGCGGCGAAGTCCCCCTGGGGAAGCAGGACCACGCGGGTGAACTGCTCGCGGTCCATGCCAAGGAGCGCGGTGATTTCCGCCCCGGCTTCGTCGTTCCGGCCGGACTTTTCCACCCACGCGCCAGCCACCCGTTCGCGCAGGAGGGTCTTGGCCTGCTGCGTGGTGAATCCGTTCCGGCCGCGGGCGCTGGGCTTGTCCCAGGCCGGCATCCGCGAAACCTCAAACCGCCTGCCCCGGGCTGTAAATTCACAGGTCACGCGGGGTTCAGCAGCCGCATCCGCATGGTCGCTGCGCAGCCGCTTGCCGTCCTGCCGTGCGCCGGGAACGGACCCGTAGAGGGCATAGCAGATGGCGTCCAACACGCTGGTCTTGCCGGCGCCGGTGGGGCCATTGAGCAGGAACAGACCGTGGGCGCTCAGCCGGTCAAAATCGATTTCCTCGGTTCCGGCAAAAGGCCCGAACGCGGAGATTTCCAGACGGTGAATCCTCACAGTGATGCCTCCTGCAGACGCACGTTCTCCAATGCTTCGGTCAGGGCGGCCTGTTCCGCGGTGTCCGGCTCCCGGCCGCGGACGTGTTCCAGAAATCCGCAGCAGACGGCGAGGTCGTCCTCGGCCTCCGCCAGCCGGCTGCTGTAGCTGGCGCCGGAGGCGGCGGGTGCCCCCTCGGGCTCGAAACCGAGGACGAGTGTGTCCGGGAACCTGGCCCGCAGCCGTTCCATGGCCTGGGCCGGACGCTGGGCGTCCGTGAGGGTTACCTGGCAGTAGGCTTGCTCGGCCCAGGCGTGTTCAGGTGACTCCAGCAGCGCGCCGAGCGTCCCCCGGAGGATGGCAAGTTTCCGTGGCGCGTCCCAGAGGATCTCCTCCACCGCCGTAATCCCGGACTCGTCAACGTCAACAAGCCAGCCGCCCTTCTGGTGCTTTGCTTCCGAGAAGGAGTAGGCCAGCGGCGAGCCCGAGTACCGCACCTCCGCGGACAGGGACTGTCGGCCATGCAGATGGCCGAGTGCCGTGTAGCTGAAGCCGTCGAACAGGTCCAGCGGCACGGCCCCCACTCCCCCGATGCTCAGGTCGCGTTCGCTGTCCGAGCTGATGCCCCCGCTGGCAAAAGTGTGGGCCAGCACAACCGAATGGACCGTCCCGGATTCGGCCCGCGCGGCGACGTCGGCCCTGATGCGTTCCGTAGCAGCGTGGGTGACTTCGAAGTGGCTGGCGGTGTCCACCCCAAGCTGATCGGCGACCAGCCGGGGTTCGAGCCAGGGGATGCCATAGATCGCCAGTACCGG
This sequence comes from Arthrobacter sp. CMU6, assembly GCF_059090205.1. Classification (NCBI taxonomy): domain Bacteria; kingdom Bacillati; phylum Actinomycetota; class Actinomycetes; order Micrococcales; family Micrococcaceae; genus Arthrobacter; species Arthrobacter sp. CMU6. Next base: position 202,789 of record NZ_JBNHFL010000002.1, on the reverse strand, counting down.
GTCAGTCCCTGCGCCGCCGAGCGGCAGGATCACCGGGACGTCCAGCTCCTGGAGGCGCGTGCGCAGGTGGACGCCGCCCTTCTCCAGCAGCCGGGAGGCGAAGCCGAGCCGGATGGCGGAGTCGTGGTTTCCGCTGGTCAGCATCACCTGTGCGCCTGCCCCAGTCAGCCGGACCAGGGCGTCGTCCAGGAGGTTGACGACGTCGACGCCGGGCAGCGCCCTGTCGTAAACGTCACCGGCGATCAGCACGACGTCGACGGAGAGTTCCCTGACCCGGGACACCAATTGGTCGACAAAGGCGCGCTGGGCGTCCAGCATGCCGACGCCGTGGAAAGACCGGCCCAGATGCCAGTCGGAAGTGTGCAATAACCGCATATTCATAAGCTAGACGCGGGCACTGACAATTTAGCCGACCCCGCGCTTCGGCGCGTCAGGACTCCTTGCTGCGCGGCCCGTCGAACTTGCTGCGGGACCCGTCGAAGAAGTCGCGCGCCTCGTCGGGGCCCGCGTCGGCCGATGCGGCACCCCGGGATTCCACGTCGGCCGCTGGCAGCTGGTCCGGCTCTTCGTCGAAGTCGGCAGTGAGGTCAGTCTCAGGGTCTGCCGCGTCGCGGGAGTGGGCCGCGTCGGCTGCACTCCGGCCCCGGGCGTCGGCGAACCCGCGGAAAACAAGGCCTGCAATGCCGGCACCGACGATCGGGGCCACCCAGAACAGCCACAGCTGCCCCAGCGCCCAGCTGCTGCTGAAGAGCGCGGAGGCGGTGGCCCGGGCCGGGTTGAAGGGCGCGTTGCCAAGGGCCTGGCCCAGCTGCAGCAGCACGGCAAACGCCAGCCCGACGGCGAACGGGGCGGCGGCCGCGTGATTGTTGCGGCGGGCCGTCGTGCCAAGGAATACGGCGACCAGGAGTGCTGCTCCCAGCACTTCGGCGAGGAGCACGCCGGCCATCGACGTCTGGATCACGGAGTGCTCGCCGAATCCCGCGGTGACGGTGTCAAACGCCGTGCGCGCGTCCGGAATGTTGGGCACCGTGCGGAGGATGCCGAACAGCGCCAGCGCGCCCGCCGCCGCGCCGACCAGCTGCGCGCCGATGTACGCCGCTGCGGCGGCGATCCCGATCCTGCCCGCCACCAGGTTGCCCAGCGTGATGGCCGGGTTGAAGTGCCCGCCCGAGATGTACGCGAAGGCCAGCATCGCCGCTGTCACGGCGAGGCCTCCCGCGAGCGCTCCGGGCAGCGGGTTGGACTGCGGCAGGGTGAAGAGCGGCACACCCAGCCCGGCGACCACCAGAAACAGTGTTCCGAACGCCTCCGCGCCAACCCTGGACAGCAGCCCTGGCCGGAATCCGTTGTCACCGGCAGCATGCCGGTCGTCGGTCGGGGGAACGGACACAGGGGTGGTCATGGCGTAGGGAATTCCTTTGTTTCGGTCAGCGGGGAACGCCGCTCACGTGGGGAGCCGGCCCCAGCAGTCTGGCAGCAAAGTCTGGACGGTTGCTGAATCCGAGCTTATCGTCCGGTGGCCGGACACCCGGCATTGGGAGTGCCCCATCACAGCAGGGACCGGGATCACAGCGCTCAACCTCTCCAGCGTCCAACCACGTCCGAAACCATGTCCAAAACCACTGAGTCGGGCGATGTCCGGCGGGGAGGTAAATTGGCCTGCATGAGCAATAATCCCGGTCCCGGTGTTTCTCCTGGCACAGCGCCGTCCGCTGAGTCCCGCATCCATGGCTGCCTGCTCGGCGGTGCACTGGGCGACTCGCTCGGCTACGCCGTCGAGTTCGATCCGATAGGCGAGATCCGGCGCCGTTTCGGTGCCGCCGGGCTCCGGGATTTTTCCGCGCTCGACGGCGGCACCCACTTCTCGGACGACACCCAGATGACGCTGTACACAGTCGACGGGATCGTCGAGGCCCTGGAGTGGGCCAACTCGGGTGTCGGTGCAGACGCCAACGCCTGCGTGTGGCTTGCGTACCTGCGCTGGCTGGACACGCAGGGCGTGTCCCTTCCCGAATCGGCGCCGCGGCCGCAGCCCCGCTGGATTGACGGCCAGGAAGTGCTGCGGCACAGGCGGGATCCCGGCAACGCGTGCCTGAGCGGGCTGGCCACCGGCGAGATGGGAACGGTCTTCCGGCAGGTCAACCCTGATTCGAAGGGCTGCGGAACCGTGATGCGCTCGGCGCCTTTCGGCTTGGTTCCGCACATCCCGGCAGAGTCCGTCTACAAGCTGAGCACCGACGCGGCCTCACTCACGCACGGGCATCCTTCGGCCCGGCAGAGCGCAGGTGTCTTCAGCCTGCTCATCCATTCACTGGTGCAGGGCTCCAGCCTGGCCGAGGCGGCGCAGGCAGCCCTCGCCCATGTGCAGGCTGATCCGGAGGCGGCCCCTGAGCTCCAGGAGCGGCTGGAGGCCGCAATCCGCCTGGCGGGCAAGGCCGGACCGGATACAATGCTCAGCCCGGAGGAACTGGTCCGTGAACTGGGTGAGGGCTGGGTGGCGGAGGAGGCTCTCGCCGTCGGGCTTTACTCTGTCCTGGCCACAGCTCAGGGGACGCAGGGAGGTGGCGCGGCCGGTCCGGCGGAGCACTTCAAGGCCGCCGTCGCCCTGGCGATCAACCACAGCGGTGACAGCGATTCCACCGGCTCCATCGCGGGCAACATCCTGGGTGCGTACTACGGCACGGACTGCCTGCCCGAGGACTGGGTGGCGGCTCTCGAGGCCCCCGAGGTGATACGCGGCATGGCCGGGCAGCTGGTCGCCGTCACATCCGGCTGAGGGGAATGTTGTTGCACGCCTCGCAGACGTCCCCGGGGATGAGGCCACGGCGCTGCAGCAGGCCGAAGATCGCACAGCCGAGGCAGAAGCCGGCGAAGGCCTCCAGCGAGGCGGCAACAATCAGCACGGCCAGCAGAATCCACGCGGCGGGGGCAAGGCCGGCGGCCAGCAGGATGGCGGCAGCCGTGGACATCGCGGCGCCGATGCCCTGCGCGAAACGCTTCGGCGGCCCTGGCACCAGCTTGACCCGTCCCAGCCGCGGAGCGAGGACCCTCACCGAGAGCAGGGCGAGCGGGGATACCCTTGGGCCGAACAGGACACGCAGCCAAAACCCGGCCGCAATGGCCGAGAGGCCCCAGCCGAAGCCGGTGAGCAGTGTGACGGCCGCCAGCAGGACCACCAGTCCGGCAGTGATGCGGGCCGCGTATTCGTTGACCGGGTTGGGAAAGGCGAAGATGGAACCAAGCCCCCCAGTTCTGTTCAGTCTGCCCATGGGGCAAGGCTAGGAGAGGCGCGGCGGCGGAGGAAGCTTTATTGCGCCATGTGTAGGGGTGCGCCGCCCACCATCTGCAGGAATTCCCCTTCGGAGATCACCTCGATGGCCTGGCCGCGGTCATGCAGCTCCAGCACGCGCTTGGCCTTGCCGGTGAGCCGGCCGGAGCGCAGGTCGCCGGCCACGAAGCCGTCCCCCACCACCAGGACGCTGGTCCGCGCCGTGACCCGGCTTTCCGGACGTGCCCCCAGTTCAGCGGACCGCGTCTTCGCTTCCGGCCGCGGCATCGCGAGCTGGCCGGTGAACACGACGGTCTGGCCGAACAGCGGGTTCCCCGGTTCGGCGCCGGGATTGGGCTCGGGGTTGGGACCTTCCTCAGGCCATCCGCTGCGGAACGGCCGGGCCACACCGGTGCCGCCCGCGGCGGCTAGTGCCGAAGCAGTTGCCTTTGACAGCTCACCGCTGGAAGGATCGAACGCGGCCTGCTGCGGGATGGACAGCCCCAGCGAAAGGTAGAGCTCGGCAATGCTGTTGGCCCGGTTGCGCCCCGCGATGTCGATGAGGATGCCGGCGCAGGCCCGGGCGTCCTCGGCCGCGTCGTGGTGGTTCACGAGGGGCACGCCCGCCTCCTCGGCGGCAAAGGGCAGTGAGTTTGAAACCAGGGAGTAGCAGCGCCGGGACAGCATTACGGTGCACACATAGTCGTAGGCCGGGCCTGGTAGCCCCGAGACCTCAAGCCCGGACCGGATCACCCCGAGGTCGAAGGCGGCGTTGTGGGCCGCGAGGATATCGCCGCCGATGAACGCGCCGATTTCCGGAAACAGCTCCCCGAAGCGTGGCCGGTCCGCAACCTGTTCGGGCCTGATGCCGTGGACCCGGACGTTGTGGTAGTCGAAGGAGTCGTGGTTTTCGGGCGGCCGCATCAGCCATGAGGCTTCCTCGACGATGACGCCGCCGCGGACCTTGGTGAGGCCAACGGCGCACGGCGAACCGCGGAAGCCGTTGGCGGTCTCAAAGTCGATCGCCGTAAAGTCCAAACTCACGGGGACAACTGTAGCCCGGCGGGGGCGCCGAGCCCGTCAAGTACCCTTGGAAAGTGAACTTTAATGCATTGAGCGACTTTGCCGTGCCCGCGCTGGGTGGCGCGGGCCCCGTCCAGCCGCATCTGGCATCATTCCTGCCCGATTGGCTCAACCCCCAGGTCTTCCTCGCCGACCCGGCCCTTGCCCCGTGGGTTGTTTTGCTGGTGTGCGGGATTATCTTTGCCGAAACCGGGCTGCTGATCGGATTCTTCCTGCCCGGCGATTCCATGCTGTTTACGGCGGGCCTGCTCGTGGCCACGGACACCATCAAATTCAACATCTGGCTGTTCGCCGCGCTGATTATTGTGTCGGCCATCATTGGCAACCAGACGGGCTATCTCATCGGGTCCAAGGCCGGCCCTGCCATCTTCAACAAGCCGGACTCAAGGCTCTTCAAGCATGAGAACGTCGACAGTGCACACAAGTTCTTCGAGAAGCACGGCGGCAAGGCCCTGATCCTCGCCCGCTTCGTCCCCATCATCAGGACGTTCGTTCCCGTCATCGTGGGCGTGGCCCAGATGGACAAGAGGAAGTTTTTCCTGTTCAACGTGATCGGTGCGCTCCTGTGGGGCGGCGGCGTGACGCTCCTCGGCTACCTGCTGGGCGACAGGATTCCGTGGGTCCGCGAGAACCTGGACATCATCTTCATCGTGATTGTCCTGCTCTCGGTGATCCCGGTGGGCATTGAAGTTGTCCGCGGCATGACCGCGAAGCGCGAGGCGGCCGCCTTCGGGACGGATCCGGTGGAAGAGTTCATTGAAGAGCACGCGCCCGAGGCCGAGCGCAAAACGAACCTCGACTGACTGACCGGATCTCCGGCAGGCTGCAAAAGAGACAGCGGAACCCAAACGCGGAAAGGCACCTCAATTCTGAGATGCCTTTCCTGTATACCGAAGCATCTGTTGACAGAGCCGTCTGCCTACAGCGACTTCACCGCAGGGCCTCGATGATTGAGGGAAGCAGCGCACGGAACGCCCGGCCGCGGTGGCTGATGGCGTTCTTCTCCTCCGGGCTGAGCTCGGCACAGCTGCGGTCCAGGCCCAAGGGTTCCAGGACGGGGTCGTAGCCGAAGCCGCCTTCGCCCCGCGGTTCATGCAGCAGCGTGCCGGCAAGCTCCCCGTACTCCACCACTTCGCGGGCCCCGTCCGCGGATGCAGACGCCGGCACGGCAAGGGCCGCCGCGCACACAAAGGCGGCACCGCGGTGGCCATCCGGCACGTCCGCCAGCTGGGCAAGCAGCAGGTGCAGGTTGGCGTCGTCGTCACCGTGCCGGCCGGCCCAGCGCGCGGAGAAAATTCCCGGCGCACCGCCGAGGACATCCACTGCCAGTCCGGAGTCGTCGGCGATGGCCACCAGCCCGGTGGCTTCGGCCACGGTACGTGCCTTCAGCAGCGAGTTTTCCGCAAAGGTCACCCCGGTTTCCGCTACATCGGGGGCTCCGACGGCGGCGGCGTCCACCACCTGCGTGTCCACATCGAGCCCCGGGATCTGCCCGCGCAGCAGCTCACGCAGCTCCCGCAGTTTGCCGGCGTTTCGGGTGGCCAGCACAAGCCGCGGTGCAGGTCCGCCGTTCACAGCGTTCCCACTCACGGCGCTTCGGCCAGGGTCTCGCGCTGGATGGCCGCAAGCTGTTCGGTCCCCAGCAGGGCCAGGTCCAGCAGCTTGTTGAGTTCGTCCCGGTCAAAGGGAGCGCCTTCGGCCGTGCCCTGGACCTCCACGAACTTGCCGGAGCCGGTCACCACCACGTTCATGTCGGTTTCGGCCCGCACGTCCTCGATGTACGGCAGGTCCAGCATGGGGATGCCGTCGATGATCCCCACGGACACAGCGGCAATGGTGTCAATCAGGGGCTGGGCGTTGCGGGCGATCATCTTGTTCTCGCGGGCAAAGCGGATGGCCTCGGCGAGCGCAACGTAGGCGCCGGTGATGGCCGCCGTCCGCGTGCCGCCGTCGGCCTGCAGGACATCGCAGTCCAGCACGATGGTGTTCTCGCCCAGGGCCTTGGTGTCGATGATCGAACGCAGCGAGCGCCCGATGAGCCGGGAGATTTCGTGCGTGCGGCCGCCGATCTTGCCCTTGACGGACTCGCGGTCGGAGCGGGTGTTCGTGGCACGCGGGAGCATGGCGTATTCGGCCGTCACCCAGCCGCGGCCTTCGCCCTTGAGCCAGCGCGGAACGCCTTCGGTGAGGGAAGCGGTGCACAGGACCCGGGTATTGCCGAACTCGATGAGGGCCGATCCCTCGGCCTGCTTGGACCAGCCGCGGGTGATGCTGATGGGCCGGAGCTGGTCCGGGGTGCGGCCGTCGGCACGGATGACGGGGGCAGTGGTTGCTTCGGAAGTCATGCCTTTAGCTTATCGAGGCTGCAGGCGGGACGGAGCCACACGGGACCGGGCCCCGACAGACCAGTGCCACAGACAAGTGCCAGGGTCAGACGGTGTAGTGCACGCCCGCCACGGCCACGGCCACGTCACCGGCGAAGGCGGGACGCGCCTCGGACATGACCTTAGTGTGCGACGTCCACACCGGAATATGGGTGAGGAGGAGGCGGCGGGCGCCGGCGGCGGTGGCTGCCTCCCCGGCCCGCTTGCCGGTCAGGTGGACGTCTTTGATGCCGTCGTCGCGGCCTTCCTCGAAGGCCGCCTCGCAGAGGAAGAGGTCGGCGTCCTTGGCCGCTTCTTCCAGCCCGCGGCATGAATCGGTGTCGCCCGAATAGGTCAGCACGCGGGTCACGGCATTGCCGGCGGCGTCCGGTTCGGTTACCTCCACGCGCAGCGCGTACGCCTCCTCCACGGGGTGGTTCACGGCAAACGGCGTCACGGTGAAAGGTCCGACGGTGACGGACTGGCGCTCGGTCCAGTTGGTGAAGTCGAACTCCTCGTGCATCCCCGGATCCAGGTCCAGCCCGTACGCGGTCGCCATCCTGTCGGCGGTGGCGGCGGGGCCCCAAACGGGGATCCGTCCCCTGTCCCAGCCGCCCGGCTTCCAGCGCACCGCAACGTGCAGCCCGCAAAGGTCCATACAGTGGTCGGGGTGCAAATGTGTGAGGAAAATCGCGTCGATGTCCTCGAGGTCGGTGTACCGCTGGATGGCGCCCAGGGCCCCGCTGCCGAGGTCCATGACCACCTTCCAGACCCGTTCGCCGTCGTTGGCGGTCAACAGGTAGCAGGAGGCGGGTGATCCGGGGCCGGGAAAGGAGCCGGTGCAGCCGACGATGGTGAGTTTCACAGGAAGGTCCCCCCGGGGGCTGCTCCGCTGCCGGCGGTCTGCCCGACGAAGTTGGAGATGCGCGGGCGAGCTGCCGCGTTCCGCGCGGCGGCAATCATTTCAGGGGTGATCCGTGCCAGGCTGCCCGTGGGGTACTGCGCCGCAACGTGGTCCACATGCTTGACGCTGAGCACCTCCGGCCCGAGGAACCTGCGGGCCAGGGCTTCGAACTGGCCCGGATCCCCGGTGGCGATGAAGCTGTGTTCCGGGGGCGCCGGGTCCGTCCGTTCCAGGCCGTTGCTGGCCAGCGCCCGGTAGACGTCCTTGGCGGTTTCCTCGGCGCTGGAGACCAGGGTGACGTCCTCACCCATGACGTAGGAGATCACGCCGGTCAGGAGCGGATAGTGCGTGCAGCCCAGTACCACGGTATCCACGCCCGCCGCCTTCAGCGGTTCCAGGTACTCGCGGGCGACGTCGAGCAGTTCCGGCCCCGTGGTGATGCCGGCCTCCACATAGGGCACGAACGCCGGGCAGGCCACGGACGTGATTTCCAGGTCGGGTGCCGCGGCGAATGTGTCCTCGTAGGCCCGGGACCCTACCGTGGCGGAGGTGCCGATTACGCCCACCCGGCCGGTGCGGGTGGCCGCGACGGCACGGCGCACGGCCGGCTGGATCACCTCGATGACGGGAATGCCGTAACGGGCCGTGTAACGCTCACGGGCGTCCCGGAGCACCGCGGCCGACGCCGAGTTGCAGGCGATGGTGAGCAGTTTGACGCCGGAGTCCACGAGTTCGTCCATGACACCGAGGGCGTTGGCGCGCACCTCCGCGATGGGCAGCGGCCCGTACGGGCCGTGTGCGGTGTCGCCGACGTAGAGGATGGATTCGTTCGGCAGCTGGTCGATGATCGACCGCGCCACTGTGAGGCCGCCGACCCCGGAGTCGAAGACGCCGATCGGCAGCGATCCCACATTTACGCCGTCGGCCGTTGCGGACTCCGCTGCAGCTCCTGCTGCCGGATCCATGCTCGATGCTGAAGTCATGATTATCTGAGGATAGGTCTTCCCGTGAGGTGCGGCCATCACTTGTGGCGAGCGACTCATGTCGAATTTGTCACATCCGGCGCAGCCGATACCGGTCAGGGCCGAAGGGGCCTCCCGCCGGCGGAACCGCTCAGGGCCGCGAGTCCAGCGACTGCAGCATCGCCTGCACCAGCGACTCCTGCAGCCACGTGGTGAAGTTGTAGACCAGGGCGAGGTAGCTTTCCACGTCCTCGGCCTGGGACCAGTCCTGCATCTGGTGGACGTGGTCGGCGTCCGCTTCGTCCCGGATGTCGAGGCGCTCTGCGAGCACCAGCCGTACGTCGTTGAGCGCCGTGGACCAGTGCCGGGCATCAGCCGGGGTCAGGACGAGCTCGTCCTTGTCCAGGCCAAGCGCGGCAGCGCGCAGCGCGCCAATCTTGCTTTCCCGCAGTGAGCGTTCGGTGAGCTGGCGGAACTCAAGCGAGGCAGCGGCGTCGTCCTTCACTGCGTTGGGCAGCAGCCGGCGGAGTGCGCGGTCCGACGGTTCCCGGACCTCCATGTCCAGTCCGATCATCGCCGCGAGCGGATCCTCGGAACCGCGGTCCGCCGGCTCCAGCATGGAGATGACGTCGGCGAACAGGCTGCGCAGCAGTTCCCTCTCGGCCGGTTCCAGGAAACCGGTGATGCCCTTTAGTCCGTACTTGAAAGCCTTAGCCACGTTTTCCCTTGCCCTTGCCCGGGCCGCCGCTTTTGCCGCCCCCGCTGTCTCCGCCGGTGGCCTTCTCCACGGTGGCCCACAGGCCGAACCCGTGCATGGCGACCGCATGCTGCTCCACCTGTTCCTTGCTGCCGTGCGCAACGATGGACCGGCCCTTCCTGTGGACCTCGAGCATCAGCTTGTTGGCCTTCGTCTCCGAGTAGCCGAAGTAACTCTGGAAGACGTAGCTGACGTAGCTCATCAGATTGACTGGGTCATTCCAGATGACAAGGTTCCAAGGGACGTCCGGGGCGGTCAGGGCATCGGTGGACACCGCCGTTCCGGTCTGGATGCTCTCCTGGGTGTCAGGGCCGAGCGCAACGCTTAAGGTCATCTGTCCATTCTATGGCGATGCCGGGCCCACGCCGGCGAGGGCCCCGCGGCGAAGCGAAGCGAGACGTGGGAGCCGGTGCTGGGCCCACGCCGGCGAGGGCCCCGCGGCGAAGCGAAGCGAGACGTGGGAGCCGGTGGGGACTAGAGTGATTTTTGTGAGTAACTCCGCCGGCTGGGAGCAGCCCCGCACGTCCCTGTTCACCGACCATTACGAGCTGACCATGCTGCAGGGGGCCCTCCATTCCGGCGCCGCGCACCGCAAAGCAGTGTTCGAGGCGTTCGCGCGCCGTCTCCCGGACGGCCGCCGCTACGGGATCGTGGGCGGTACGGGCAGGCTGCTCGAAGGCATCATGGCGTTCCGGTTCGGCGAGGCGGAGCTCGAATTCCTGGCCCGCACCGACGTGGTCAACAAGGAGACCCTCGACTACCTGGCCGATTTCCGGTTCACCGGCGACATCTGGGGCTATGCCGAGGGCGAGGCGTACTTCCCCAACTCCCCCATCCTGATTGTCGAATCGACGTTTGCCGAGGCGTGCATCCTGGAGACGTACGTGCTGTCCGTCCTCAACCATGACAGCGCCATCGCTTCGGCGGCATCGCGCATGGTGATGGCCGCCGGCCAGCGGCCCTGCATCGAGATGGGGTCACGGCGGACGCAGGAGGAATCAGCCACGGCTGCCGCCCGCGCGGCTGTCATCGCCGGGTTCGACAGCACCTCGAACCTCGAGGCCGGGCTGCGGTACGGCCTGAAGACGGTGGGCACCGCCGCCCACTCCTTCACGCTGCTCCATGACACCGAGCGGGACGCCTTTGAGGCGCAGGTCGCCGCCCTGGGGGCCGGCACCTCGCTGCTGGTGGACACGTACGACGTCGAAACCGCCGTCCGTACGGCCGTTGACATCGCCGGGGATAAGTTGGGCGCCGTGCGCCTGGACTCCGGCGACCTGGTGGAGCAGGCACAGTGGGTCCGGCAGCTGCTGGATGACCTCGGCAACGAGCGCACCCGCATCACGGTGACCTCGGACCTGGACGAATACGCCATTGCGGCCCTGCAGTCCGCCCCCGTTGACTCGTACGGGGTGGGCACCTCCCTCGTGACCGGCTCCGGGGCACCCACCGCAAGCATGGTTTACAAGCTGGTCAGCCGGACCGACGACGCCGGGGAGTTCGTCTCCGTCGCCAAGGCGGCCAAGAACAAGGCGAGCAAGGGCGGGCGGAAGTACGCCCTCCGCCGGCTCAACGAGCACGGCACGGCAACCCAGGAGCTCATCGGCGTGGGCCACAGGCCTGCGGACGACGGCAACGACCGCGCGCTTCTGCAGCAGTTCATCAAGAACGGCGAGCTCCTGCCGGGCTGGACCGGCCACGAAGGTGTCCTGCGTGCCCGGCAGCGCCACGCCGATTCATTGGCCGAACTGCCGGCTGTGGTCCACCGCCTGCACCGCGGCGAGCCGGCCATACCGACGCTCTATGAGGACAACTGAAGGGAACTGAGGAGATCTGATGGCACGTGCACTCATCATCGTCGACGTCCAGAACGACTTCTGCGAGGGCGGCGCGCTTCCGGTGGAGGGCGGGGCTGCCGTGGCCGGGGCCATCAGCGAGTACGTCGAGAACCACCACGGCCAGTTCGACCACATCGTGGCGACGCAGGACTGGCACATCGATCCGGGCGCCCATTTCTCCGAAGCCCCGGACTTCAAGGACACCTGGCCACCGCACTGCGTCGCCGGGACCCCGGGCGCCGAGCTTCATCCTGAGCTCGACACCGAACACATCCAGGCGTACTTCCACAAGGGCCTGTACACCGCTGCATACTCCGGGTTCGAGGGCCTGCTGGCACCGGACGACGCCGTCCCCACGGGTGAACGGCAGCCCGGCTCCCTGCCCGGACCGGCCGATCCCGGCTACGCCCCCGAGGAAGACGCGATCGGCCTCGACGACTGGCTCCAGAGCCATGACGTGGAGGACGTCGTGGTGGTGGGCCTCGCCACCGACCACTGCGTCATGGCCACATCGCTGGACGCGGTCCAGGCCGGCTACTCCGTCACCGTGATCAAACGCCTGACGGCGGGCATCGCCGATAACCTCGACGACACCTACGCCGAAATGGAGCTGGGCGGCGTGGACCTCGAGTAGGTTCAGCCGCGCTACTTCCTGCCGATGAACCAGTCCTGAAGCTTCTTCAGCCGGGACTGAAGCTGCTCCTCGTTCGCCTGGGCCACGGGAGGCCCGCCGCAGACCGTACGGAGCTTCGTGTGCACCACGCCATGCGGGGTGCCCGTCCGCGCAGACCAGGCCGCCACGTTCTTCGCCAGCTCGTTCCGCAGGTCCATCAGCATCCGGTGGTCCGGTACCGCGGGGGCCGCAGGCTCGGCAGCCGGACCCTGGCGTTTCTTCCGGCCCTGCTGCTCGTGCTGGCGCTGACGCAGCAGCATGCCCACCTGCTCGGCGTCCAGCAGGCCCGGAATGCCGAGGAAGTCGAGTTCGTCCTCGGAGCCGATGTCGCCTCCGGTGCCGAACTCGCCGCCGTCGAACAGCACGCGGTCGAAGGACGCCTGCGAGTCCAGCGCCTCGAACTTGCCCTTGGTCAGGCTGTCCGAGGCCTTCTCCTCGCGGTTCGCCTCGTCCATCAACGACTCTTCGAGGTCCATCAGACCGTCCGGGTCATCGTTCTGCGGCCGGTCCAGGGCATGGTCACGTTCGGCTTCCATGCTGTTGGCCAGCGCCATCAGCTGGGGAACGGACGGGAGGAAGACAGAGGCCGTCTCGCCGCGCTTCCGGGAACGCACAAAGCGCCCCACGGCCTGGGCGAAGAACAAGGGGGTGGAGGTGGAGGTGGCATAGACGCCCACCGAAAGGCGCGGCACGTCCACGCCTTCAGACACCATGCGCACGGCTACCATCCAGCGCTTGTCGCCCGCGCTGAACTCCTCGATCTTGTTGGAGGCCTTGGCATCATCGGACAGAATCACCGTCGGCGACTCGCCCGTGATCTTCTTCAGCTGGCCGGCGTACGCCCGGGCGTCCTCGTGGTCGGTGGCGATCACCAGGCCGCCGGCGTCGGGAACGGACCGCCGGACCTCGCTGAGCCGTTTGTCCGCTCCTGCCAGAACGGCGGGGATCCATTCCCCGGCCGGATTCAGGGCGGTCCGCCAGGCCTGTGACGTGATGTCCTTGGTGACCGCCGCCTCGCCGAGGGAAGCGGCCATCTCGTCACCTGCGCTGGTGCGCCAGCGCATTTGCCCCGAGTACGCCATGAAGATAACCGGACGCACCACGTGGTCACGCAGCGCGTTGCCGTAACCGTACGTGTAGTCCGACTTCGAGCGGCGGATGCCCTCGTGGTCCTCGGTGTACTCCACAAACGGAATGGGCGAGGTGTCCGACCGGAACGGCGTACCGGTCAGGGACAGCCGCCGGGCTGCGGGGTCGAAGGCCTCGCGGAGACCGTCGCCCCAGGACAGCGCCTCGCCGCCATGGTGGATTTCGTCAAGAATCACCAGGGTGCGGGCCGCCTCGGTCTTGGCGCGGTGCAGCATGGGCTTGCTGGCCACCTGCGCGTAGGTCACTGCCACGCCGATGAACCCGCGGCCGTGCTGGCCGTCGGAATTCTTGAAGTTTGGGTCAATGGCGATGCCGACTCGCGCGGCGGCGTCAGCCCACTGCCGCTTTAGGTGGTCGGTGGGCGCGACGATGGTCACACGGTTGACTGTGCCGGCCTCGATCAGCATGGAGGCCACCCTGAGTGCGAAGGTGGTCTTGCCGGCGCCGGGGGTGGCCACGGCCATGAAATCGCGCGGAGCCTTGCTGAAGTAGAGGTCCAGGGCTTCCTGCTGCCAGGCACGGAGCTTCGGGGCGGTTCCCCAGGCTGCACGTTCCGGATAAGCCGGGGGCAGGGTGGGTCCGCCGAAGAGTGTCTCCGTCACTATTTGTTGTTGCCTGAGTCTCCGCCGGACCCGCTGCCGCCGTCGTTACCCGGGCGGAGGCCGTCATAGACCTCTTTGCACATTGGGCAGACCGGAAACTTCTGCGGATCCCGCCCGGGCGTCCAGACCTTGCCGCACAGCGCGATGACCGGTTCGCCGGTCATGGCGGACTCCATGATCTTTTCCTTGCGCACGTAGTGTGAAAAGCGCTCGCGGTCGCCGGGCTCCACTTCCTGGCGCAGTTCCTCGCGCTCAATCGTTGCGGTGGACGATCCGGCGCCGGAAAGCTCACGCATGGGGTCGTTGTCGAGAGGATCCGTCATGCTACTCATGGCATCCATCTTAGCCGTTCCGCAGGTGCGGCCGCGGGAGGACCCGGACGCAGGTTCCGGTCAAAGGCCCTGCCACGCCGGTTTGTGGTCGTAGGTGTGCCGGTAGTAGTCGGCGAGCTTCAGTGACGACGCGGCGGCCTCGTCCACCACGATGGAGGCGTGCGGGTGCAGCTGCAGGACTGAGGCCGGGCAGATCGCGGCGAGGGGCCCCTCCACCAGGTCGTGGACGGCTTGCGCCTTCTGGGCTCCGGTGGCCAGCAGGATGGCGTGCCGCGACTCGAGGATGGTGCCCAGCCCCTGGGTCACCACGTGGTGCGGCACCTCGTCAATGCTGCGGAAGAAGCGGGCGTTGTCGCGGCGTGTCTGCTCGATGAGCGTCTTGATCCGGGTGCGGGAGGCCAGGGACGAGCCCGGCTCGTTGAAGCCGATGTGTCCGTCGGTGCCCAGGCCCAGAAGCTGCAGATCGATGCCGCCGCGCTCCCTGATCCGGTCCTCGTAGGCGCGGCAGGCCGCCGGGATGTCCGGGGCGGTTCCGTCCGGTCCGAGGATGTTGTCCGGGTCGATGTTGACCCGGTTCGCGAAGTCGCGGCGGATCACCTCCCGGTAGGACTCGGGATGTCCGGGTTCCAGCCCGACGTACTCATCCAGGGTGAATCCGTAGGCACGGCTGAAGTCCAGGCCGGCGTGCTCATGGCGCCGGGCGAGTTCGTCGTAGACCGGCAGCGGCGATGATCCCGTGGCAAGCCCCAGCACGGCGCCGGGCTTGCCACGCAGCAGGTTTTCCACTGCGTCTGCCACGAGGGAGGCAATCTGCCTGCCGCCCGGAAGAATGACGACCTCCATGTTCGGCCTTTCTCTCGGCTGTCCTGCTAGTCAACCACGGCGGGCCGCCGCCCGGCAGATGCATCCGGCGGCGGGGGTTTCAGCGGTTGACGCTGACCTGCGCCAGGAGCTCCGGGCCGCGGGCATCGAGCCAGCGCCCGCCCACCCGGACCCCCACGATGAACAGCGCCGCGCCCAGGACGGGCCCCAGTGCCAGGTTGATCCAGCCAAACAGCGGGTCTCCGGTGAGCACCTGCGCCAGGATCAGGCCAGCCTCCGGGAGGACCAGCACCAGAAGGACACCCATCCCGCCAAACTGGACGGCGAGGGTCTGCCCCACATTGCCCGGGGGCTTTTTGAACGGGCTGTCGCCGGGAAGGGGCACGGCAATCGTGTAGCGGGCGGACACCACGGAGGACAGGCCCAGCCCGGTCAGCAGCACCCCCACGGACATCCCCAGGATGGCAGGGCACCACGCCCAGTCCCCCGTGATGAAGAACGGCACGACGGCGAGGATCAGCACCGCCGGCAACGCGAAGGCAAGGCAGGCCAGGGCACGCCCCAGCCGGTCATGGACTCCCCGCACCCCGGCCGCGACGTGCAGGGCAAATGCCGTGTTGTCGTAGGACACATCCCCCGAAATGGACCACGCCAGGAGGAACGCCGTGAGCGGCCCGGTGATCATCAGAACGCCGTAGTCGTTGGTCTGGCTGCCCTGGAAAGCCAGCACAACCGGCAGCAGCGGAATGACCACCAGCGAACCTGAATACCGGGGATCACGGAACCAGTAGGTAAGGGCCCGTGCCGTGACGGCACCGGCCGGCGTCGCGGGCAGCAGGGAAAACAGCCCCAGCCGCCCGCCCTTCCGGCGGTTGCTTCCGCTGTAGGGCGGCGTGACCAGGGCACGTTCCAGCAGCAGCTTCCAGCACCAGGAAAGTCCCGCCAGGGTGGTCGTGGCGATGAGCAGCTTGAGTGCAGCCGGGCCCGGCTGTCCGGCCTCGAGGTCTCCGCCCAGCGACCAGGCGGCCCCCAGCGGCGTCCAGGAAATGTGGCCGGCCAGGCCGGACAGGAAAGCCCCGGAACCGGCCATGCCCTGGAAGATGCCGGCGGTGATCGGACCCAGGAGGACCAGGGGAATCATAAAAGCGATGCCGCTGACGTCCTTGAACCGGCGTGAGGCTGCCAGGCTCGCAGTAGCTGTAGTGACGACCCGGCAGAACACCACGCAGGTCAGCACGCCCAGGACGGCACCCACCAGCGCGCCCGCGGCCGGCAGCACACCCCGGGACCAGGTCACCACGGTGCCCAGGGCTACGAGCGATGTGGCCAGCCCCGGGAGTCCGATGAGTCCGCCGAGCGCGAGGCCGGCCAGAAGCTGCGGCATGGGCACGGCCGAGGTCGTGAACCGCGCAGGGTCCAGCGTCATGTCCACGGCCGAGGCAATGACCGGCACGATTCCCCAGCCCAACAGGGCCGCCGAGCCACCAAGCACCACGACGGTCTGGGCCAGGCCCGCGTCCTCCTGCCGGAGCAGGACCAGCAGCACCACACACATGCCGACGATGAACAGTGCATACAGTCCGCCGAACGCCAGCCCAACCAGCTGCCAGGGGCTCCGCCGCAGGCCGTTCCGCAGCAGCGTGAGCTTCAGCCTCAGGAGGTGCGCAACCATTCGAGCCCCTCCGTCTGGCTCCTGCCGCCCACGAGCTGCACGAACCGATCCTCCAGGGTGGCACCGGCACGCACCTGGTCGACCGTTCCGGCGGCCAGGATCCGGCCACCCGCTATAACGGCCACGTGGTCGCACATCCGCTGCACGAGGTCCATCACGTGGCTGGACACGATCACGGTCCCGCCCGTGGCCACGTACCTGTCCAGGATGTCCCTGATGTTGGCGGCGGAGACGGGATCCACGGATTCGAAAGGCTCATCCAGCACCAGGACCTTCGGCGCATGGATCAGTGCGGATGCCAGCGCGATCTTCTTGGTCATGCCGGCGGAGTAATCCACCACCAGGGTGCCCGCGTCCTGGCCGAGGTCCAACGCTGCGAGCAACTCCCCCACCCGGGCAGACACCACGTTCCGGTCCATGCCCCGGAGCAGCCCGGCATAGGTGACCAGCTGCTCACCGCTGAGCCGGTCAAACAGCCGCACGCCGTCGGGCAGGATGCCCATCAGCTTTTTGGCTTCCAGCGGCCGCGACCAGACGTCCACCCCGTGGACCACCGCCGTGCCGAAGTCCGGGCGCAGAAGGCCCGTGGCCATGGACAGGGTGGTGGTCTTGCCAGCACCGTTGGGCCCGACGATTCCGAAGAACGACCCGGCGGGAACGTCGAGGCTGATGCCGTCCACCGCGATCTTGGTGCCAAAGCGCTTGGCAAGCCCCCTGATCGAGAGGGCTGTTAAGGGAGAGCTCATGCACTTACCCTAGCCGCGGCCTGTCCCCGGAGGGATCCCCCGGAAGGAGTAGAAAACCCAGGCGGCCAGGCCGTCAAAAAGAACGGCGCGGCACGGCCCGTTCGTACTGCGGCGCCCAGCGCAGGTCGTGGCCAAGTTCAAAGGCGGCCCGGAGCCACCAGTGCGGATCCCGCAGTGCTGCCCGGGCGATGAAGACGCCGTCAGCCTGTCCGGTGGCCACCACATGCTCGGCCTGGTCCGGGGACGTCAGCAGCCCGACGGTGCCGGTGGGGACTCCTGTTTCGCGGCGGATCCGGGCTGCGAAGTCCGTCTGGTACCCCGGTCCCGGCTGGATCTGCTGGTGCGCCACGGCCCCGCCGCTGGACACGTCCACAAGGTCCACGCCACGCTCGGCGGCCTGCGCGGCGAGGCTGACCGAGTTCTCGACGCTGATTCCGCCCTCAGCCCAGTCGGTTGCCGAAATGCGGAGCAGCAGCGGCATGGACTCCGGGATGACGTTGCGGACGGCGTCGATGACGGCCAGGGTCAGCCGGTTCCGCCCCTCCGCGTTGCCGCCCCAAGAGTCAGTGCGGTCGTTGATCAGGGGGCTTTGAAACTCGTGCAGCAGGTATCCGTGGGCACCATGCAGTTCAATGGTGTCGAAGCCGATGTCCACGGCACGGGACGCTGCGGCGGCAAAATCGGCGATGACGCCCTGGATGGCATCCTCCGTCATGGCGGCCGGCGGCGCGTAGCCGTCGAAGGCCTGGGCGCCCGGACCCACTGTCTCCCAGCCGCCGTCGGACGCCGGAACCGATCCGCTCCGGCCGGAAAACGGCCAGTAGGTGGACGCTTTGCGTCCTGCATGGGCGAGCTGGGCACCGATCTTTGTGCCGGCGACACCGTGGCGGTGCACGAAGCGAACGATCCGCTCCCAGCCCAGCGCCTGCTCGTCGTTGTACAGCCCCGCGTCACGCGGACTGATGCGGCCCTCGGCATTCACTGCCGCAGCCTCCGCCAGGATGAGGGCCGCTCCCCCGGCGGCGAACGATCCCAGGTGCATGAGGTGCCAGTCGTTGGGCACCCCGGGGGCCTCGTCAGGTTCGCAGCTGTACTGGCACATCGGCGAAACCCAGCCGCGGTGCTGCAGTTCCAGGGATCGCAGCGTCAGGGGACGGAACAGGGCGGGCACCACCACTAAAACAGCACCCGGGCCAGTGCCTGGCGGGCCTTGCCAACACGTTCGTCCGTGGTCCCGACAACTTCGAACAGTTCGAGCAGGCGCACGCGGGCGGTCTCGCGTTCCGGCCCGAAGTTCCTGCCGATGAACGCGACAACGCGGTTCAGGGCATCCTCCACGTGGCCGCCAGCGAGATCGAGATCCGCCACGCCGAGCTGGGCCGTAAGGTTGTCGGGTTCGTCCGCGGCCTGCTGGCGCAGGGCCTCGCCCTCGGGTCCGGAAAGGCTCTGCAGGCGTTCCATGAGCTCCACCTGTGCCAGGCCCGCCTTGGCTTCGGCGTCCGCAGGCATCTCAGCCAGCGCCTGCCGGTAGGCAGCGGCCGCAGCGGCGTAGTCACCCTCTTCAATGGCGTCGAAGGCCTTCTGGTGAAGCGGCGGCAAAGGGGCGGGGGCTGGTTCATCAGATGCACCTGCGCCTCCTCCGACGTTGCCGGTCACCCCGTTGGCGGCGGCAACCGTCAGCAGCTCGTCCAGCAGCGGGCGGATCTGCTGCTCGTCCGCGCCGCCCTGGAAGAGCGGAACCGGCTGGCCTTTGAGCACGGCGACGGCGGTGGGGACGGCCTGCACCTGAAAGGCCTGGGCAAGCTGCGGGAACGCCTCGACGTCCGCAGCGGCGAGGACCAGCCGGCCGCCGTAGCTCTGGATGTTCCGGTCAAGCGCATCCAGCACGCCGGCTGATTCGGGTGAATAGGCGGCCCAGAGGACAAACACCACGGGCACTTGGGCCGAGAGCTCGATAAGGCTCTGGAAGTTTGCCTCGGTGACCTCCACCCGGAGGGCGGGTCCGCCGTCGGCGTGCTGGAGCTGGGGGCCGCCTGCTGCGGGCGGATTGTTCGTTGCCGGCGGTGCCGGCCGCTGCTTGAGGGCGGAGAGATCGACGGCGCCGCGAAGATTAAGCTGGCTCGCGGCCGGAGGGACAGGGCGGGAAGCTGGCGAACTCATAGCTCCCACTCTAGCCACAAGAGCGGCCGCGGTAAGCACCGCGGCCGCTCCAGTGACGGCAGGTTTACGGAAAGCCGTTCCCTACTTGAAGCTGGCGCCAACCAGTCCGCGCGTTGCAGCCACGAGCTTCATCGGATCCTTTGAGGCAGCTGGCGGAACGTACACGGCCACGGATTCGGCGAATTTCAGCACCATGCCGGTGGTGGTTTCCTTGCCGCCGGCGAGGACGGCCGCATCGTTGCCGATGGACAGCTTGTCGCCGTCCGCCTTGGGCGTGCCGTCGAAGTTGAAGGTCAGGCGGCCGAGGACCAGGGCCCCGCCGTCCTCCGTGCGGAACACGACAGTGCTCTCCGGAACAACCTTGTGCGTGAACGCGAATTTGCCGTCCACGCCGTCCTTCACGATGTCAGCCTGGTAGGACAGGGTGTCCGCGATGTACGGGGAGGACTCCCCTTCCACCAGCTTGCTCTTGAACGTGGAATTGGACTTGGTCAGCCGGTCCGCCAGGCCGGCGAGGGCTTCCTGCCCGCTGTAGAGCAGGCCGGACTTGTCGCCCGCGGCAAGCGACTCCGTGCCGCCGCGTACGATCGCCGGGAACGTGGTGCCGGGCTGCAGCGGTGAGGTGCCCACGAGCTTGTAGTTCTCCCGCGGGGATTTCTGCACGAGCGTGAGCAGCTGCGGCACAACGTTGCCTTCACCCTGTGTGACGGCAAGGACGGAGCGCGGCCATTCGCGCTTGTCCGTGACCACCGTGGTCAGCAGCTTGGTGGAACGCACGGGCATGCGCGCATCGTAGGAGGCCACCCGCGACCTGATCTTGTAGTTCTGGGTGCGGACCTCAAGTTCCGTCCCGGCAACGCGGGCGGCAAGCTTCTTGGCGTCCTTCGCGGCGTCGCCGGCGTCGGTGGCGCTGGCCACCTGTTCGAGGATGCGGCGGAACTGGGCGTCCAGAACCACCGGAGTGCCGGCGGCCTCGGGCGCCGCGGACGCGCTCGTCGTGGGTGCCGTGGAGCTAGAAGCCGGGGCCGAGGACGTGCTGGCCTGGGCGGCAGCTGCGCCGCCGGCAAGGACAGCGGCCGTGGTGGCCGCAACCACCACGCTGAGCCGGGCCGAGGAGGACCGTTCGCCGGCCTTGGCTGCTGCCTTGGCGCGGGCGCGCCGGGCGAGCGGGCTGCCCTTGTCGCCGGCCGTGTCGCTTGCCTTGTCAGCGGGCCTGTTGCCTGCCGGCCCGCCGTCGCGGGATCCGCCCTTGGGCTTGAGGACCAGCAGAGCCCCGCCGGCGAGGATCAGGAGCCCGCCGATGACCATGAGCGGCACGGCCCACGGCATGGAGGTGTCATTCGGGAACGTCATGGAGATGGACGACGGCGCGGGCTTCTTTCCGTCCGCTGCGAGCAGCAGGGTCCAATCGCCGTCGGCCGGTGCGGACCACGTGTAGTCAAGCTCGCCGCTGGCGTTCTCGGCGCTGACCCAGAGGTCAGAGCCGGCCGGCGACGGTGCGCTGGCTTCGCCGTCGGTGTGCTTTACCTGCAGCGACTTCTTGTCATCGGAGAGTCCGGTGACCGTGTTGTGGGCGGTCTTGCCCACCCAGGCGTCGACGTCATCCGGGCGTCCTGCGGCGAGCAGGAAGCTGCCCTCGCCCTTGACGTTGATGGTGACCGTTCCACCTTCGAGGGTGCGCAGCTTCTGGTCGATAACGGTCAGGGGCGCGGCTTCGCCGGCGGCGGCCGTTGCCGTCACTGTCTCGGCGGGGGCCCAGAAGGTCTTCTGCCCGATGCCGGCCAGCAGTGTCAGGAGGCCCAGCAGCACAAGTGCAACTGCAGTCTTGAAACGCAAAGGAATACCTATCATCAGCGGGGGTTTACCCCCAATAGTAACCGTTTTGTTATCAATAGGCCGGATCGGGGGGTCCAGGGCCCCGGCTGCCACTCCGGGAAAACGCCGCCCGCCCTGCTATTCACAAGGCTGCTGATAGTGTTTGCGATGATCATCACACCCGGCCCGCAGCCGCGGCGCCACGCACGGAAAAGGCATCAAAAGCAGTGACTGAACACACGGATCCGTCCATGCGCGGCCCCGAGGATCTGCCCGAAGCCGACTCCCCCCAGAGCCTGCCGGCACCCCAGGACACAGCCGCAAAGAACCCTGCGGGTCACGGCACCGGGCCGCAGCCCGCGTTGCCGCAAAAACCTGCTCGGACGAAGGGCCGTCCCGCTGCCTTGGGCGCTGTGCTGAAGCGCCTGCGCCAGCCAATCCCCGGCGCCCAGCCCCGGCTCCGCTTTGAGTTCCCCCCGGAGCATCCCGACAACGTTGAGGCCGGGGAACCCGGGGACACCGCACGTTTCGGCTCGCCCGGCCCCCGCATCTCCGCACAGCACCCGCTCTACCTGGGATTCATGGGCACTGTAGGCGTGGGCCTGGCCCTGCTGGTCTACTGGATCGGATCCCACACCACCCAGCTCCTGCTGTGGATCGTGGCTGCCCTGTTCATCGCCCTCGGCCTGGATCCGGTGGTGCGCTGGCTTGAGGGCCGGAAGATTCCCCGGCCCGCCGGCATCCTCGTGTCAGTCTCCGTACTGATGCTCGCGGTGGTCGGATTCTTTGCCACCCTCATCCCCACGATCGTGGAGCAGGTGACCGAACTCGTGAAGCAGGCCCCGGTCTGGGTCCGCGACTTCATCAACTCGGACTTCTTCCGGACGGTGGACAACCAGTTCGGCGTGCGCGACCGCATCACGGAGGAGCTGGACAAGTTCGTCAAGAACCCGGAGGCCATGAGCGGAATTTTCGGCGGCGTGGTCGGCTTCGGCTCCACGGTGGCCAACGGCCTCTTCGGCACGCTGATCGTCCTGGTACTCAGCCTCTACTTCCTGGCGGCGCTGCCGGCGATGAAGAAGTGGGGCTACCGGCTGGCGCCCCGCTCCCGGCGCTCACGGGTCGAGGCGCTGTCCGAGGAGATCACCCGCTCCGTGGGCAACTACGTCATCGGCCAGGCCGTGGTGGCCCTCCTGAACGCCACCTTCGCCTTCATCGTCATGTCCATCATCGGCGTGCCGTTCGCCGTGTTGCTGGCGTTCGTCGTGGCGCTGCTGGCGTTCATACCGCTGGTTGGCGGGCTGATCGCCGGTGTGGTGGTCATCCTGATCACCCTCACGCTGGGGTGGCAGTCCGCCCTGGCCTACGCCATCTGCTACTTCGCCTACCTGCAGTTCGAGGCGTACTTCATCTCGCCGCGCATCATGCAGAAGGCTGTGGCGGTGCCCGGCGCCGTTGCGGTGATCTCGGTGATCGCAGGCGGCAGCCTGCTCGGCGTCCTCGGGGCACTGATTGCCATCCCGACGGCGGCTGCCACCCTGCTGCTCATCAAGGAGATCTACATCGTCCGCCAGGACAAGCACTAGGCGCAGGCCGTGGGCCTAATCGCCTCAGACGGCGGCAGTGGCCACCGGCCCTTTCCACTCCTGCGGGAGGCCCGCGGCTCCTGAGCCGTTGTGCGTAACGTCGTCGACGATCTCGTTCAGCACCCGGGCGGCCTGCTTCTCCCCCACCCATAGGTGCTTGGCGCCGTCGACCCCCACCACCCGGGCCTGGGACACGAGGCTGAAGCGGGCCTCCGCTGCGGCGGGCCGGAGGTAGTCGTCGTGCTCGGGCACCAGGACGGTCAGCGGCTTGCCCGCATCCGCCCACAGCTTCAAATGCTCGTCAGTGGCGCGGTGCAGCGGCGGGGACAGCAGGACGGCGCCTTCCACCTGCGAGGCCACCGGTTCCACGGCGCCGTACATGAGGGCGAGTTCGGTGCCGAAGGACCAGCCCACGAGCCAACGGTTGGGCAGCCCGCGTTCGACGGCGAAGCGGACCGCCGCCTCCACGTCGTACCGCTCGCCGATGCCTTCTTCAAAGGCTCCGTCACTGGTTCCGCGCGGCGAGGACGTGCCCCGGGTGTTGAAGCGCAGTACGGCCACCCCCGCCAGCGCCGGCAACCGGTACGACGCTTTGCGGTACACGTGGGAATCCATGAAGCCGCCGTGCGTGGGCAGCGGGTGGAGGGTGATCAGCGTGGCAGCGACCGGACCTGATTCCGGCAGCGCCAGTTCGCCCACCAGCGTGTGGCCGTCCTCGGTGTGGATTTCGATGTTTTCGCGCCGGGCGGGAAGCACCGTGGAGGCGCGGATCGCGGTGGCTGCTGATGGCTGGCTGAAAACGTACGACGCCGGGTCAAAAGTCATGCGCACCAGCTTATCTTCCGGCCGGGTTGCCCCGGGCACGGGCCACATTGCGTTACCGGTACCGGAAGTTGCGGGACGTCCAGCAGTTGGTGTGCCAGTGACGCCGCTCGGCGAGCCCCGCCGCTGCTCCGAACAGGTGGTCGTCAGCCCAGACCACAAGGTGGGCGATTCCGGGCGGCACAGCGGTGGAGCAGCCCGGGCAGATGTATGTCTTTTCGGCGTTGCGGGCCGTCATGGTCCGCACCATCCAGTCGCCGTCCGGCGCACTTTCCCGGCGGGCAATTCCCGCGCGCGCCCGCTCCAAGTCAAGTTCCGGCGCGGGACCGGCACCGTGCTTTCCTCTGCCCTGGGCATTCCCGGCCGTACCGCGGCCGGCTTTGGCGCGGCGGGGACGGTTGGAGCGGGGCATGCCTCCATTCTGCCTTAGCCGGCGGCCTCCCCTGCCCCCGCATGACACCGTGCTACCGCAGGCCGTGTGTCCTGCCCGTGCGCCGGCAGAGAAGGGACCGGCAAAGAAGGCACGGCGGGAGAAGGTATGGTGTAGGGCGTGCGTCTCGTCATAGCCCGTTGCTCCGTAGATTATGTTGGCCGGCTTAAAGCCCATCTCCCCCTCGCCACCCGGCTCCTGCTGGTGAAGGCCGACGGTTCCGTGCTGGTGCACTCCGACGGCGGCTCCTACAAGCCCCTGAACTGGATGAGCCCGCCCGCCGTTCTCCGCGTCACCACCCCCGAGGAGGCCGACGTCGAAGTGGGCGTCGTCGAGCAGTGGACCGTGCAGTCTGCCAAGACGGACGACCGGCTCATCATCAATATCCATGAACAGATCCACGACAGCTCCCACGAACTGGGTCAGGACCCGGGCCTGATCAAGGACGGCGTCGAGGCCGACCTGCAGCGGCTCCTCGCCGACCAGATCGAAACTCTCGGCGAGGGGTTCTCCCTGATTCGTCGGGAGTACTTTACCGCCATCGGGCCAGTGGACATCCTTGCCCGGGATGCCGACGGCGCTACCGTCGCCATCGAACTGAAGCGCCGCGGCGACATCGACGGCGTGGAGCAGCTGACAAGGTACCTTGAACTGCTCAACCGGGATCCTCTGCTGGCACCGGTCCGCGGCATCTTCGCCGCCCAGCAAATCAAGCCGCAGGCCAGAGTGCTCGCGACCGACCGCGGCATTGACTGCGTGACCCTGGATTACGACGCGATGCGCGGCGTTGACGACATCGAATCCCGGCTTTTCTGACCGCCCGGGGCCGGTATCCAAAGGGTGATCAGGCGTTTACTCCGGATTTGCCCAAAATTTCCCGGAATTCCCGTTTTGCCCGTTGACCAGACGGTTTGCCCGTGAAATTCTTGTATCAGTCTTTGTGTAGGTGTTTTTCATGCTCGCAAGACATGTTGCGAGCGCGAAGCTCCTGCAACGCAATTCCGGTTATCGGGGGTGCAGGCCAGGATTCTTCTCGCGGAGTAACCAAGACCAGTACGAGGTGTGCTGGCCTTAAAAAAGTTCCATACTGAGGAGAAATAAATGGCACAGGGAACCGTCAAGTGGTTCAACGCTGAAAAGGGCTTCGGCTTCATCACCCCGGACGACTCCGATGGCGATGTCTTCGTTCACTACTCCGAGATCCAGACCGGCGGCTTCAAGACCCTCGACGAGAACCAGCGCGTTCAGTTCGAAATCGGCCAGGGCGCCAAGGGTCCCCAGGCTACGGGCGTAACCGTCGTCTAAGTTTGTCTCAAAAAGAAATGATCCTCGGCATTCGTGCCGGGGATCATTTTTTTGTCACTAATATTTTCAGATCTTGAAACTTCAGGACGGCGTATTGGGGCCGGGGCAGCTTTCAGCGCCAGGTCCCGACGCCGATGACCGGCCCGGCTTCGAGCCACGAGGACAGGCCAGTGTAGGCGTCGAACTTCATGGCCAGGAAAACGTCCTGTCCCTCGTACCGAAGTTCCACGATTACAACGTCGGGCTGGACCTTGACCAGCTCAGCCTCCGTGGGCTGGCGCCGGCCCAGCAGCTCCAAGGAGCTCCGTTTGAAGCGGTGGCGGGGCCGGACGCTGAGCGAGATCAGTTTGAACCACTCAAGCTCATTGTCCTGATAACGACAAACCCCCATCCGCCAGCTCTTTCCAGCCGTACGAATGGAGGCGTCCACCGTGCCCAGGGCGCGCCGCAGGTTGAAGCGGCGCACCCCAAAAAGGCACAACGTAAAAATCAGCACCGCAAACACGGTTGCTATGGCGATGAACGGAAAGGAAGTAACGTCCATCAGGGTTGTGCTATCGGATCCCCGCAGTGGCCGCGTCACCCAGCTGGGCGTTGTCAGCAACGATTACCACCCGGTTGTTGTCGACGGAGAAGAACCCGCCGTCAACATCTACGGCAATGCGGTCGCCGGAAACCGGCTCGATTGCCAGCTGACCCTCGGCCAAAATCGCCAGCACGGGCGAGTGGCCGGGCAGGATTCCGATTTCACCATCGCTGGTGCGGGCCTTGACCATCTTGGCCGCTCCGGACCACACGAAGTGGTCCGCTGCGACAATCTCAACCTCAAGCTCAGCCATATTACTTGGTCTGTTCCTGAATCTTGGCCCACTGGCGCTCGACGTCGTCCAGGCCGCCGACGTTGAAGAACGCCTGCTCTGCTACGTGGTCGAGCTCGCCGTCGCAGATGGCCGAGAAGCCTTCCACGGTGTCCTTGATGGAAACGGTGGAGCCCTCAACGCCGGTGAACTGCTTGGCAGTGTAGGTGTTCTGGGAGAGGAACTGCTGGATGCGGCGTGCACGCGACACGACGATCTTGTCCTCTTCCGACAGTTCGTCAACACCGAGGATGGCGATGATGTCCTGGAGTTCCTTGTTCTTCTGCAGGATCTGCTTCACACGGACAGCCGTGTTGTAGTGGTCCTTGCCGATGTACTGCGGGTCCAGGATTCGGGACGTCGACGTCAGCGGGTCCACGGCCGGGTACAGACCACGAGAGGCGATTTCACGGGAAAGTTCCGTGGTCGCGTCGAGGTGTGCGAAGGTCGTGGCCGGTGCCGGGTCGGTGTAGTCATCTGCGGGAACGTAGATGGCCTGCATCGAGGTGATGGAGTGGCCCTTGGTGGACGTGATGCGCTCCTGCAGGAGACCCATCTCGTCGGCAAGGTTCGGCTGGTAACCCACGGCGGAAGGCATGCGGCCCAGCAGCGTGGAAACCTCGGAACCTGCCTGCGTGAAGCGGAAGATGTTGTCGATGAAGAGCAGCACGTCCTGGTTCTGGACATCGCGGAAGTACTCCGCCATGGTCAGGGCGGACAGTGCCACGCGCAGACGCGTTCCCGGCGGCTCGTCCATCTGGCCGAACACAAGGGCGGTGTCCTTGAGGACGCCTGCCTCTTCCATTTCAACCCAGAGGTCGTTACCTTCACGGGTACGCTCGCCGACACCGGCAAACACGGAAGTACCACCGAAGTTGCGGGCAACACGGGTGATCATTTCCTGGATCAGAACGGTCTTGCCCACGCCGGCGCCGCCGAACAGGCCGATCTTTCCACCCTTGATGTACGGCGTGAGGAGGTCAATGACCTTGATGCCCGTTTCGAGCATTTCGGTGGAGCCCTCAAGGGACGCGAAGGACGGGGCCTTGCGGTGGATCGGCCAGTAGTCCGAAGCCTGGATCTCGGACTCGTCGACATCCAGCGGCTTGCCGAGGACGTTGAAGATGTGGCCCTTGACGCCGTCGCCAACAGGCACGGAGATCGGCGAGCCGCTGTCCACTACGGACGTGCCGCGGACCAGGCCGTCGGTTGCCTGCAGGGAGATGGCGCGGACGAGGTTGTCACCCAGGTGCTGGGAGGTCTCGAACGTGATGGTTCTGGTCTCACCGTTGAGAGTGATCTCGGTGGTGAGTGCGTTGTAAATCGAGGGGATTGCGTCAGCCGGGAATTCGACGTCGACAACCGGGCCAATGACACGTGCAATACGGCCGGTGGCACCGGACGTTGCGGCTACGTGTTCGGTAGCGGTGGCAGTCATCTCTCTCACTTCACTCGTAGATGGCGTGGGGTTAAGTTTATCTGTTGGTGCAGGTCTGGCTGAATCCGAGATCCCGGCGGCTAGGACGCGAGTGCGTCGGCGCCGGCCACGATTTCGGAAAGCTCCTGCGTAATCTCTGCCTGGCGCGCGGTGTTGCGCAGACGCGTGTACTTCTTGATGAGGTCCGTCGCGTTGTCGCCGGCGGATTTCATCGCCCGCTGGCGTGCAGCAAGCTCAGAGGCCGCAGCCTGCAGCATGGCCGCGAAAATACGGGACTCGATGTAGCGCGGCAGCAGGGCGTTGAGCACCTGTTCCGGCTCCGGTTCGAACTCGTACAGCGGCAGCAGCTCAGCTTCGGAGGTCGCCTGCTCTTCCACAACTTCGAGGGGAAGAAGACGGATGACGGTTGGCTCCTGGGTGACCATGGACTTGAAACGGGTGTACACAACATGGATCTCGTCCACGCCGCCCTCTTCGAAGTCGATGGCGAAATCCTCAAGCAGTGCCGCGCCGATTTCCTGTGCCGTGGCGAACTCCGGGGCATCGGTGCTTCCGGTCCAGACGCGCCCGTACGGGCGGCTCCGGAAATCGAAGTACGCCTGCGCCTTGCGGCCCACCAGGTACGTCTTGACTTCCTTGCCTTCGGCACGGAGCAGTTCGTTCAGGCCTTCGGCCTGCTTGAGCACGCTGGCGGAGTACGAGCCTGCAAGGCCGCGGTCCGAGGTGATGACCAGGACTGCGGCCCGGCGGATTGACTCCGGCTCGGTGGTCAACGGGTGGTCGATTTCGCTCTGGCTTGCGACGGCGGAAACAGCGCGCGTGATCGCGTTCGCGTAAGGCAGTGAAGCTGCTACCCTGGCGCGGGCCTTGCCGATGCGCGAGGTAGCGATCAGTTCCATCGCCTTGAAGATCTTGCGCATCGACGTCGTCGAGCTGATCTTCTGACGGTAGACCCGGATCTGGGCTCCCATACTTATCCTTTCCTAAGATCCCGATGGCCGGGACTGCCGGATCCCCGAAGGGTTCCGGCAGTCCCTGCCAGCGAAACTAGCGCTTCTGCCTGACGATTTTTTCCTGGTCGACCTGACCCTCCGAGATAGCTTCATGCTCCT
Source organism: Arthrobacter sp. CMU6 (assembly GCF_059090205.1). Classification (NCBI taxonomy): domain Bacteria; kingdom Bacillati; phylum Actinomycetota; class Actinomycetes; order Micrococcales; family Micrococcaceae; genus Arthrobacter; species Arthrobacter sp. CMU6. Next base: position 174,093 of record NZ_JBNHFL010000002.1, on the reverse strand, counting down.
CGTGGCCTGCACCTACCAGCTTGTCGTCCCCTTCGCCGAAGAAGCCCTTCTTGAAGTCCACAATCGCGGTCTTCAGAGCTGCCACGGTGTCGTCGTCCAGGACGTTGGTCTGGGCCAGCGTCGTAAGGATGGAGGACTTGTGGTTGAGGTGCTCCAGGAATTCGGACTCAAAGCGGCTGATGTCCTCGACCGGGACATCGTCCAGGTAGCCCTGGGTGCCTGCCCAGATGGACACGACCTGGTTCTCAACCGGGAACGGCGAGTACTGGCCCTGCTTGAGCAGCTCCATGAGGCGTGCACCTCGGGTCAGCTGCTGGCGGGATGCAGCATCGAGGTCGGACGCGAACATCGCGAACGCCTGCATGTCGCGGTACTGGGCGAGGTCCAGCTTCAAGGTACCGGAGACCTTCTTCATGGACTTGACCTGGGCGGCACCGCCAACGCGGGACACCGAGACGCCCACGTCAACAGCGGGGCGCTGGTTGGCGTTGAAGAGGTCCGACTGCAGGAAGATCTGGCCGTCAGTGATGGAGATGACGTTGGTCGGGATGTACGCCGAAACGTCGTTCGCCTTGGTTTCGATAAGCGGAAGACCGGTCATCGAGCCTGCGCCGAGTTCGTCGGAGAGCTTGGCACAACGCTCCAGGAGGCGGGAGTGCAGGTAGAACACGTCGCCGGGGTAGGCTTCGCGTCCCGGCGGACGGCGGAGCAGCAGCGACACGGCGCGGTAGGCTTCTGCCTGCTTCGACAGGTCATCGAACACGATGAGGACGTGCTTGCCGCCGTACATCCAGTGCTGGCCGATTGCCGAACCTGCGTAGGGTGCAAGGTACTTGAAGCCGGCCGGGTCAGAAGCCGGGGAAGCAACGATCGTGGTGTACTCGAGCGCGCCGTTGTCCTCAAGGGTCTGGCGGATCGCAGCGATCGTGGATGCCTTCTGGCCGATCGCAACGTAGATGCAGCGCACCTGCTTGGTCACATCGCCCGAAGCCCAGTTGGCCTTCTGGTTGATGATGGTGTCGATGGCGATCGCAGACTTGCCGGTCTGGCGGTCACCAATGATCAGCTGGCGCTGGCCGCGGCCGATCGGAATCATTGCGTCGATGGCCTTCAGGCCGGTCTGCATCGGTTCGTGCACAGACTTACGCTGGGTAACGCCCGGTGCCTGGAGTTCCAGGGCGCGGGTGGTCTCGGCCTTGATCTCGCCGAGGTCGTCGATGGGCACACCCAGGGGGTCAACCACGCGGCCAAGGAAGGCGTCGCCGACCGGCACGGACAGAACCTGTCCGGTGCGGTGCACTTCCTGGCCCTCTTCGATGCCGGTGAAGTCTCCGAGGATGATGACACCGATCTCGCGCACGTCGAGGTTCTGGGCGAGGCCCAGGGTGCCGTCTTCGAAGCGAAGCAGCTCGTTCGCCATGACCGAGGGAAGGCCCTCAACACGGGCGATGCCGTCACTTGCGGTGGTCACACGGCCGACCTCTACGCGCTCTGCGTTTCCGGGTTCGTAGGACGCCGCGAATTCGTTCAACGCATTACGGACGTCGTCGGCGTTGATGGTCAATTCGGCCATCTGCAGTCCCTGCTCTCCTGTATTCGTGATCATCGTTGCTCACGATGACCGGGGTTTCTATCAGTTTTGTTGTGCTTGTCCGGCTAGCCGGCCAGCTGGCGCTGAAGGTCATTCAGGCGGGTGAGGACCGAAGCGTCGAGCACTTCGTCCCCCACCTGAACCCGGATGCCGCCGATCAGCGTGGGGTCAACGTTGAAGTTGACCTTGAGCTCGCGTCCGTAAAGGGAGTTCAGTCCCGACTGCAGACGGTTCTCCTGCGTCCCGGTGAGGGGACGCGTGACGCTGACCGTCGCAATCCAGCGCTGCTGGCGCTTGGCGGCGAGCTCGGCGAAACGGCTCACGAGTTTGGTTGCCTTGATGCCACGGGGTTGCGCAACCGCCTGTCCGATGAGGACCTTGGCTTCCTCACTTGCGGAAGGAACCAGCCTTCCGGCCAGGGCGATCTTTGCAGCAGCGCTGGCCTGCGGTTCAGACAGGGCACGCTGCACTTCGTGGTTGGCAGCCACAGCCTGGTTGAAGGAGAAAAGATCGTTCTCCAGCTCTTCCAGGCCGGTGATACCGGAGGCAGAAACGGCCGACTTGTTTTCAGCAACGGCAATGACCACCGTTGCGGCAAGCGTCTCGAGTGCATCGCCGATGTCTCGCGCCGATGCCCAGCGTGAGCTGGCCAGACCGGCTGCGATGTCCACGGCTTCGGCGGAAACTTTTCCGCTGAAGAGCTGCTTGATCAACGCCGACTTTTCCTCACCGCTGCGGGAGGGGTCAGTCAGGGCCCGGCGCAAGCCAGCCGAGCTGTCTACCGCTCCCAGGATCCCGAAAAGTTCCTTTGCCAACTGCAGCGATGCAAACGGAAGCTTTGGCTCCAGCTCGGTCAGCGCCTTGGTCAGCGATTCGCTCGATACACCTGCCATTACTTAGCTACACCTGCGTTCTGGGTCTCCAGATCAGCCAGGAAGCGGTCAACAACGCGTGCTGCACGTGCGTCGTCCTCGAGGGTTTCCCCAACGATGCGGCCCGCGAGCGTGGTGGCAAGAGTGCCCACCTCCGAACGCAGCGACACAACTGCCGCCTGGCGCTCGGACTCGATCTGCGTGTGTGCCTGAGCGGTGATGCGTGCAGACTCTGCCGCAGCCTTCTCCTTCAGTTCCGCAAGGATCTGGGCGCCTTCGGCACGCGCTTCCTCACGGATACGGTTGGCCTCGGCACGGGCATCAGTGAGCTGCTGCTTGTACTCTTCGAGTGCGGCAGAAGCCTCAGCCTGAGCTTTCTCAGCCTTGGCGATGCCGCCCTCGATGGCCTCGGCACGCTCTGCAAACGTCTTCTCGAACATCGGGACAACGAACTTGACCACGATGAAAAAGAGGACAGCAAAGCCGGCGAGGACGACGCCCATTTCCCACACATTGGGAACGAGCGGGTTAGCCGCCGCTGCGCCTTCGGTGGCGGCTGAGATGATCAGCTGATTCATATTTCACCCGTCCTTATCTACTCGGTTCTGAATGTTCGCTAGTTCTGCTGGACTAGCTAAGAACGAATGCGAAGACCAGACCCAGGATGGCGAGGGCTTCAGTCAGCGCAAGGCCGAGGAATGCGATCGGCTGAAGGACGCGCTGGGCTTCCGGCTGACGTGCCACACCGTTGATGTAAGCGGCGAACACGAGACCCACACCGATACCACCGCCGATGGCCGAGAGGCCGTAGCCGATGAGGTTGAGGGAGCCGTTGATGGAGCCTTCCATTTTTCTTCCTTTCAAGATGCCAACTCTGTGGCAGGTTGTTTGGGTTGCTTCATCCCCGCGAGGGGGAAGTTTAAGGGGTGCCTAGTGGCTGTCGGCGTGAATAGCGCCTTCGATGTAAATCGCAGTCAGCAGGGTGAAGACGTAGGCCTGCAGTGCCATGATCAGCGCTTCGAGCATGTACATGGCGATCGCGCCGGCCAGGACCAAAACAGAGGTCCCCTTCAAAAGAACGTTCTCCTGCATGACGAGGAATTCAATTCCCGAGCCGGCGATCATGACGATCAGGTGGCCTGCCAGCATGGTGGCGAACAGACGGAGGCTGTGCGTGACAGGGCGGACCAGGAAGTTGGAGATGATCTCGATCGGGATGACGATCGGCAGGATGTAGACCGGAACTCCGGAGGGTACCGTGGCGAGCTTGAAGTAGCGCAGGCCGTTCTTCTTGACGCCGATGGCGATCCAGGTGATGTAGACGATGGCCGCCAGGACGTAGGCGCCGCCCACGTGGGAGAAGCTCGGCAGCTGGATCAGCGGGATCGCGCCGTAGATGTTGTTCACCAGGATGAAGAAGAACAGGCTGAACAGCAGCGGGACATACTTCATGAAGTCCCTGCCGCCGATGATGTCCTTGGCGATGCTGTTGCGGACGAAGCCGTAGGCCATCTCGCCGGCGAACTGCAGCTTGCCAGGAACCAACTGCTGCTTCCGCGCAGCTAGCATAAAGAATGTAGCGATAATGACGACGGACAGGATTACCAGCAGCATCTGCTTGGAGAATCCGTCATGCGCACCCCACGGCAGGATCGCCGGCAGGTGCATTTCTTCAATTCCGGGAGGCGTGAAGACTCCTGAATTTTGGGCCGGGAGCGCAAGCGCGATCAACGCGTTTCCTCTCTGCAGTGTCCATCGTTGGGCGTTGGTCGGGTTCCGGCGTGACTCATGCTCGCCCTCCCCCTCGTAAAGTTATTTGGCATTACTGGTCCCGTCCTCGGACGGGCCGCTGGCTGCACCATTCCCGCCAGTCGGTTTTCTCGAACTGGTGAGGCCGTGCATATGGGATAGATAGAATCCTCCCGCAGCTCCAAGCAGAGCGCCTGCGAGCACAATCCAGCGGGTTCCCCACAGATAATCCAGTCCCCACCCTATCAAACTCCAGACCATGATTCCGCCAATAATGTAGCTGAATACGGCGATTCCAGCGTTGTAACCGCCATCACCATTCTCAGCTGACTCGCCTTGGGTGCGGGCCTGTTTACGGGCGTCGTCGGCAGGGTTGTTTTCGGGGTGGTGCCGCTTAGACATCGGTGGTTCCCCTCTCCGACTGTGCGTTTGGTTGGGGGTCGTTGAAGATCTGCAGCCGGGCTTTGCTGAAGCCATAGATTTCGGCAGCCTGCCAGAACACCACAGAGACGACTGCCCCAATCAGGAACCAGCGTTCGTGCAGCCATTCCGGCGCGCCGAGAACGAACAGCACAACCGCAAAGCCAATGACCTTTACGAAGTACGTCGCTACGAACAGGCCAACGGCACCAGACGGATTGTTTTTGCCGACAAAGTGGCCGATCAGGAGGCTGATGGCAAAAAATGCCATCACCAGCAGGCCGCCGAACGTACTCGAGAGCAGTCCGACCCAGGCGTTAAGAATCAAGGCAACGATGCCCGTGAGCAGCAGCGCTCCGCCGGCCGCTGCAGAGCTGATGCCCAGCAGACCGAGCCACAGCGACTGCTTGGGGCCGGATGCGCCAACGGATCCCTTGCCGGATGCAGGTCCGGGTTCGGCGTTGGAGGTCATGCGAAACCCAATCTTCGGGGCAGGGTGGAGTGGTGCAGGAAAGACCTGCACCTGAATTCTACACGAGATAGAAATTTTCCGAAAAGCGCCTGTTACTCTGGAGCCTGTCGCGCTCCGGCGTTCTCGCCGCGGCGGCTCAGGTACGGCCAGGCTGTGACCAAGCCCATGATCAGCGTGGCGACGACCATGGCTGCCAGCACGACCTGCCAGGGGTAGACAGCGAAGGCCAGGCCGCCGAAGGACAGGACGGCCGCCCACAAATACAGCAGCATCACCGCAGTGCGGTGGGAATAACCGATGTCCATGAGTTTGTGGTGCAGATGCCCGCGGTCGGCGGACCATGGTGAGCGGCCGACGGCGGTGCGCCGCACCACCGCGAGGCACAGGTCCAGGAGCGGCAGGAACAGCACGGCAAACGGCAGCAGGATGGGGATGATCGTGGGGATACCGTTGACACGGTCATAAAGCCCGGAGGTGATCTGACCGGTCGAGACCACACCGGCTGACGCCATCAGCAGGCCGATCAGCATCGCGCCGGAATCGCCCATGAAGATCTTCGAAGGAAACCAGTTGTGCGGCAGGAAGCCCAGGCAACTGCCAACTAGGACGGCCGTCAGCAGCGTGGCGAGGTCCGAACGGTCCAGGATCGGCGCGTTCCGGTGGACCCAGTAGGCGGTGAGGAAGAAGGCGGACCCCCCGATGATGGCTACCCCGGCCGCCAGTCCGTCCAGCCCGTCGATGAAGTTGAACGCGTTCATCGTGACCACGATGAGGCCTGTGGTCAGGACGATGTTGACCGGGTCCGAGTCGAAGCGGATCGGTTCCGGTATGAACGGGATGATGGTCATGCGCACACCCCAGAGGGCCACGACGAGCGCGGCCAGAGCCTGCCCAATCAGCTTGACCCACCAGCGGAGGTCCAGAAGGTCGTCCGCCACTCCCACCAGCACGATCACGGCCGCACCCGCCAGCACACCCCAGGGAGCACCGTTATTCCGGAAGATGTCCTTGACGAAGAAGGACTGGCTTGCCACGGCCAGCGCCACCAGCACGCCGGCGAAAATTCCGAGGCCGCCGAGGCGCGAGACCGGGCTGGAATGCATGTCCCGGCTGCGGATCGGCGCGAACAGCTCAAGCCGGTTGCCGATCAGCCGTGCACCCCACGTTGCCGCGTAGGAGACGATCGCCGCCGTCAGCATCATGGACAGGTACATGATCATGGCGCGGCCACCGTTCGCGTGGCAGTGAGGTTGCTACACGGATGCGGATGTGGATTCGGGGTCAGGCCGGGCGGACCATGCGGGCTCGTTAGGTGTGGATCTGACGTGCAATAAATGAAACTTCTCCGTCGCCATGCGCACAGACAGGCAGTGCATAGTGCCTGACGGGGCTGTATTACAGTGGACTCTAGTCAAGATACTAACGCCAACGGGTACATCGCTTCGCGTCACACGGCCTTACGCCGGCGGGAAACTTGCCGACGGCTGTGCTGAAAGGATCCCCGCAATGCCAGTGTCGGTCGCAGTTGCCGCCGTGACGTTTGACCGTCCCCATGAGCTCGCGGTCCTGCTGAAAGCCATCAATGGGCAGACGGCCCCCGTATCCACCATCTGCCTCGTTGACAGCGGCACGGTGCCGGCAAAGGACGTCGCCGCGCAGCACGCAAATGTGGACTACATCCGTTCGGAAGCCAACCTCGGCGGCGCCGGCGGTTTCTCCCTCGCGGCGCTCAAGGCCGTGGCCAGCGGCGCGGACTGGGTCTGGATGATGGACGACGACGCCGAGCCGGCGGATGCCGAGTGCCTGGCCACGCTGATCCGGGAAGCCGAAGCAAGGGACCTGGAGGCTGTTGTGCCCCTGGTGGTGGCTCCGGGCCATCCCGACCAGCTTTCCTTCTTCTTCCGGCTGGACGGCAAGGTCTCGCATGACCGGGCCGCGCTGGAGAAAGTGGGGTTCCTGCCGAACGACGGCCACTTCTTCAACGGCGCGCTCATCCGCTCCGATGTCTTTTTCAAGGTGGGTTTGCCGGACATGCGGCTCTTCATCCGCGGCGACGAGGTGGACTTCACCATCCGGCTGCGCAAGGCAGGCATCCGCTTCGGCACCGTCACCACGGCTGCGATCATGCATCCGCACGCGTTTTCCGAAACCAAGCACGTGTTTGGAGCCCGCTGGCACGTCATCGTCCCGGAGGGCGCCTTCAAGCGCTACTACTACTACCGCAACCGCGGCTACCTGATCCGCCGCCATTTCCGCGTGAAGTCCCTGGTGGCCGATGTGGGCGGCTACCTCGGTTACTTCCTCCGCCGGGGCGATCTCCGCGGGCTCGCCGACTGGTTCCGGGCGTTCTCGACGGGGCTCCGCGGCAAGGGATTTGGCCCGCTGAAGGACCAGAAGTTCTAGCGTAGGCGGCCGCGCAGCCTGGATCGCCGGCCTGTCAGCCCTGCCCGCGCAGCCAGCGCCGCAGCAGCAGCCCCAGCAGGACCCACGGCTCGCCAAACACCCGGTACGCCACGCGGCGCGGATGCAGCAGCAGCCGCCAGGCCCATTCCAGGCCCAGCCGGCCAAGCCAGCGGGGCGCCAGCTTCTGGATGCCGGCGATCTGTTCGATGGCGCCCCCGACGGCGCAATAGACGGCGGGCGGCAGCGACGGCAGGCGGCGCCACAGCACCTCTTCCTGCAACGGCATGCCAAGGCCGATCAGCACCAGCTGGGGCTGGACTTCGGCCAGCCACGCGGCGGCCTTTTCTTCCAAATCCGGATCCCAGCCCTCCCCCGGCATTCCGGAGACAGTGGCCCCCGGCACGATGCCCTGCAGCTTCGCCACGGCCTTGGCGTTGGCGGCCGCGCCAGCACCGAGGACAGCGATGCGATGGAGCCCGTCCAGCCGGCCCAGCGCGGGAATCCAGTCCGTTGAACCAAGCCGGTAGTCCATGACGGGCCGTGTGTCCCGGCCGGTCTTTTCCCGGTTCCTCCCCCACAGCCAAAGAACGGGCGCGCCGTCGAGAAGAACGACGTCACTGTTCTCGTAAAACTTCCTGAACTCGGGTTCGGAGTGGAAAAGCGTCACGCTATGGAGGTTGTGTCCGACGACGGTTCTGGTTGTGCCGTCAGCGATGAATCCGTTGAGGACTGCGGTGAGTCCGTCAACGTCCAAGGGCGTGGCGTCCACTCCCAGGACCGGGATCGGTTGCCTCTGCAGCGTCATTCGGCGCTTGCGGGCTTTTCGCCTGCGTCGGCCTGCTCAGGAGCCTTCGAAGCAGCCTCGGGCGCGGCGTCATCCGGCCCGTTGCCGTTGATGTCGAGGACTCCGGGAACCACCTCACGCAGCCGCTCGATGCTGATGGCCCCCTCACGGACCACGCGCAGCGGCAACGACGTGGCATCCACGATGGTGGACGGCCGGGCGTCGGTTCCCTCGACCGGCCGGAAGCCGCCCTCCAGGTAGACCTCCACGGACTCCGCGAGCTGTGACCGTGCTTCAAAGGCGGTCTGTGCCGGAGCCTGGCCGGTCCGGTTTGCCGAGGACACGGCCAGGGGTCCGGTAACCGTCAGCAAGTCGATCGCCACCTCATCGTCCGGGATGCGAAGGGCGACGGTGCCCTTGGTCTCGCCCAGGTCCCAGTCGAGGGACGGCTGCGCGTGGAAGATCAGGGTCAGCCCGCCGGGCCAGAAGGCCTCGGCCAGGTCCCGGGCATCCGGGTACACATCGGTAGCCAGCCCGTCGAGCGCATTCAGGCGCGGAATCAGGACGGGCGGCGGCATGTTCCGGCCGCGGCCCTTGGAGACCAGCAGCATGGTGACTGCCTGCGGGGAAAAGGCATCGGCAGCGATTCCATAGACGGTGTCCGTGGGAAGGACAACGCACTTCTTTTCAAGGATCGCCCGCCGTGCGTGGGCGATTCCAGCGGTCCGCTCGTCGTCGGCCGTGCAGTTGTACGTAGTGGTCACTGCCTCATTCTTTCATTACTCCGCAGGCGGGAAAGCAAGGACGGCGCTGGTGGCCCGTTCCTTGCCGTTAAGGTCAAAATGCGTGGTGACGTCGGTCCAGAGCCCCGTCCGCTTCAGCATCGTCGATATCCAGCCGGCCTGGACTTCGGCGTGTTCCATCACGAAGTAGCCGCCGGGAACCAGGAGCCGTGCCGCCGAGGCGGCGGCCGCCGTCGGCAGTTCCATGCCGTCCGCTCCGCCGCCGTAGAGCGCTTCCGGAGGGTCGTGGAGCGCCACTTCCGGCTCGTTGGGGATGGCTTCGGCGGGGATGTACGGCGGGTTGGACACCACGACGTCGAACGTTCCGTTCTGTTCCTGCATCGCGTTCCGCAGGTCCCCCAGCAGCAGGGTGACCCCCAGCGGCCGGAGGTTCTTCGCCGCCCAGGCGTGCGCGAATTCGCTGAACTCCACAGCGAACACCTCGGCCTCGGGCACCTCGTGCGCAATTGATCCGGCAATGGCGCCGGAGCCGGTGCCAAGGTCCACCACTTTGGGGCGGGCCACGCCGGCACGTTCCAGTACGTGGAGCCGGTCAATGACCAACTGCACCACGGACTCGGTTTCCGGGCGGGGAATGAAGACGCCCGGCCCGACCGCAAGCTGGAGGTAGCGGAAGTGCGCTACTCCCGTGATGTGCTGGAGCGGAACCCGGCTGGCGCGCTCGGAAACGAGTTCGGCGTAGCCTGCCGGGGCCGGCGCATCACCGAGCAGCATGGCCCGGAGCCGGCCCAGGCCTACGCCCAGTAAATGGTCGGCCAGCAGCTCGGCGTCCACCCGCGGGCTGGGCACGCCAGCCTCGGTCAGGCGTTCCGTCGCCTCGCGGACCGCGGCAGCCAGGGACTGGGCAGGTGGACTGTGCTCTGGCGCCGCCGGGGTTTGCTCGGACGTCATGTGATCCCGGGGCTTCTAGTCGCCGATGGCGTCCAGCCGCGCCTGCTCGTCCATCTCGATGGCGGACTGGATGACCGGCTCGAGGTCCCCGTTCATGACCTGGTCAAGGTTGTACGCCTTGTAGCCCGTGCGGTGGTCGGCGATCCGGTTTTCCGGGTAGTTGTACGTGCGGATCCGCTCGGACCGGTCCATGGTGCGGATCTGGGACTTCCGCTGAGCCGAGTTCTCGGCGTCGATCTGCTCCTGCTGGTGCGCCAGGATGCGGGCACGGAGGACGCGCATGCCGGCTTCACGGTTCTGCAGCTGGGACTTCTCGTTCTGCATGGCCACGACGATTCCGGTGGGAAGGTGGGTGATGCGGACGGCGGAGTCGGTGGTGTTGACGGACTGGCCGCCGGGACCCGAGGACCGGTACACGTCGATTTTGAGGTCGTTCTGGTTGATCTCGAGCTCTTCAGGCTCATCCACCTCGGGCAGGACAAGAACGCCCGCGGCCGACGTGTGGATGCGGCCCTGCGATTCGGTCACCGGCACGCGCTGGACACGGTGCACGCCGCCCTCGAACTTGAGCCGGGCGTAGACGCCTTCGGCGGGATCGTTGGAGCTTCCCTTGACGGCCACCTGGACGTCCTTGTAGCCGCCGAGGTCGGATTCCGTGGCGGAGATGATCTCGGTCTTCCAGCCCCGTGACTCGGCGTAACGGGTGTACATGCGCAGCAGGTCGCCTGCGAACAGGGCAGCCTCGTCGCCGCCTTCGCCGCCTTTGACCTCAAGGATCACGTTGCGGGCATCGTCCGGGTCCCGCGGAATGAGCAGCCGGCGAAGCTTCGCGGCAGTGGCCTCGAGGGCAGCCTCGAGTTCGGGCACCTCAGCAGCGAACTCGGGGTCCTCGGCGGCCATTTCCTTGGCGGCAGCAAGGTCATCCTGGATTCCGTGCCACTTGTGGTAGGCCTCAACGATGCCGTTGAGCTGCGCCGACCGCCGCCCCAGCTTGCGCGCCAGCTTCTGGTCGGCATAGACAGCCGGATCCCCAAGCTGGGCCTGGATAGCATCATGCTCATCAAGCAGGCCCTGTACGGACTCAAACATTTTCAAAACCTCTTTCGACTCTTACAAGTCTAGTTTCACGGGACTTAACGACGAACCGCCCAAAATATGCCGGCCACCAGGCCGGCATATTTTGAGCGGTGAGCGCAGCTACTTGTCGTTATCCGACTTCGCACCAAGCGTCGTCTTCTGGACCTGCATGAGGAACTCGACGTTGCTCTGGGTTTCGCGGATCTTGTTGGTCAGGAGTTCCAGGCTCTGCTGGGTCTCCAGGCCGGAGAGGACGCGGCGCAGCTTCCACATGATCTTGACCTCTTCGGCCGAGAGCAGGTTTTCTTCGCGGCGCGTGCCGGAGGCGTTGACGTCCACGGCGGGGAAGATACGCTTGTCAGCCAGCTGGCGGGACAGGCGGAGCTCCATGTTGCCGGTGCCCTTGAACTCTTCGAAAATGACCTCGTCCATCTTGGAACCGGTCTCCACGAGGGCCGTTGCCAGGATGGTCAGCGAGCCGCCGTTTTCGATGTTGCGGGCAGCACCGAAGAACCGCTTGGGCGGGTACAGCGCAGCGGAGTCCACGCCACCTGACAGGATGCGGCCGGAGGCCGGCGCTGCCAGGTTGTAGGCACGGCCCAGACGGGTCATGGAGTCCAAAAGCACCACGACGTCCATGCCCATTTCCACGAGGCGCTTGGCGCGTTCGATGGAGAGTTCGGCCACGGTGGTGTGGTCGTCGGCGGGACGGTCGAAGGTGGAGGCAATGACCTCGCCCTTGACGGTGCGCTGCATGTCCGTGACTTCTTCGGGACGTTCGTCAACCAGCACCATCATGAGGTGGACCTCAGGGTTGTTGGTGGTGATCGCGTTGGCGATGGACTGCAGGATGAGCGTCTTGCCGGCCTTCGGCGGGGAGACGATCAGGCCACGCTGGCCCTTGCCGATCGGGGCGACCAGGTCGATGACGCGGGGGCCGATCTTCTTGGGATCGGTCTCGAGGCGCAGGCGCTCGGACGGGTACAGCGGAACGAGCTTGGCGAATTCCACCCGGTCCTTGAGGTCCTCTGCGGTCTTTCCGTTCACCGAGGTGACGCGGACCAGCGCATTGAACTTCTGGCGGACGGACTGCTGGCCGCGGTCTTCGCCGTCGCGCGGAGCGCGGATGGCACCGACAACGGCGTCGCCCTTGCGCAGGTTGTACTTCTTGACCTGGGCCAGGGAGACATACACATCGTTCGGGCCCGGGAGGTAACCGGACGTACGGATGAACGCGTAGTTTTCGAGGACATCCAGGATGCCGGCCACCGGCAGCAGAACGTCGTCGTCGGTAACCTCGACGTCGTCGACGTCGGGGCCTTGGCTGCGTCCCCGGCGGCGGTCGTTGCGGTCGCGGAACCGTTCGTTGCGGCTGCCGTCGCGGCTGTCCGAACGCTCGTTGCGGTCGTTCCGGTCGCGGCGGTTCCGCCGGTTCCGGCGGCTGCCGCCGTCGTCGTCGGCGTCGCGGTTGTCGTCACGGCGGTTGTCGTCGCGGCGGTTCTCGCGGCCGCCAGCTTCGCCGGCATCACGGCCACCGCGGCCACGGGCATCCCGGCGTTCACGCTGTCCGGCTTCGCCTTCGGGTGCCTGCTCGCGGGCCTCAGCACCGCGTGCTTCGGTGCCACGGGTTTCAGTGCCACGGGTTTCGGTGGAGCGTGCCTCAGCACCGCGCGTTTCAACGCCGCGGTCCTCGGGCGCAGCTTCGGCGGGAGCAGCGGCTGCCTCGGCGGGAGCCCCTGCGGCTGCTTCACCGCGGCGGCGGTTGCGGGTGCGCGGCTGGCGGCGCTCTGCGCCTTCTGCCTCGGCGGAAGCTGCGGCCTCGCCGGCCGGTGCGGCGGCAGGTGCCTCTGCACCGGCCGGTGCTTCAGCGGCCGGTGCTTGAGCTGCCGGTGCCTCGGCGGCGGTTTCCGCTGCGGCTGCTGCAACAATGCCGTCGCTCACTGCCCGGCGGCTGCGGCCGCGGCCACGTGCACGGGTTTCCTGCGCCGGAGCCTCGGCGGCCTCTGCGGCCGGGGCTGCTGCGGGGGTTTCGGCTGCCGGGGCTGCAGGGCTGGTTTCAACAGCCTTGGCGGCGCTCCGTGCCGGTGCCTTGGTGGCGGTGGCGGACGTGCCTGCACGGTGGGCGGAAATGGCCGTCACCAGGTCGCCCTTACGCATGCGGGATCCGCCGGAGATACCGAGCTGGCTGGCGAGAGCCTGCAGCTGGGCGAGCTTCAGGCCGGCAAGGCCGCTGCTCTTGGCGGGAGCTTCCGTCAACGATCCGGAAGCAGAAGATGGTGTGTCCACAGCTGGCGACAGCTCAGTGGTTTCGGTCACGAAGGATCCTTCCCCCTCGACGGCGTCCAGACTGTGAGCTGGACGCGATGATTGAATCTGGGCTGCAGTTCAGATCTACAGCCGGGATGTCGGCCTTGCCGGTTGGAGTTCGGCCAGCAGGGCCGGATACTGAACACCTTCAACGCTCCGCATAGCTGGCGGGGCGGCGGACTGGAGGTTCAGGGAACAGAAACACTTCTGTAGGTTCCTGGCCAGGCCAAGCAGGTGGCACCGGAAAATATTGCGCAACAAGAGATCGAAGCAGCAGCAGCAGATCGAAGCAGATTCTGACCCGATGACCGGTTAAGGCCATTCTCGGAGTCGTTGACTGCACGGTCTCTTGGCTGCAGGGCCCTCTCGACTGCAGAGTCGCCGTCGGGCTGCATCAATGAATGATGTGCTGATTCAGTGAATGCGGTGGTGACTGCGGAGACTGCATGCGGTGTTACCGCCGGTGCACTCCCACTTTAGCACCTTCGACGTCGACTGCCAGCTTCATCACACGCCAGTTGATGTCCGGCGTGTTTGCCTCCGCAAACGCGGCAATGAATTCCAGAACGGCATCGGCCTCTGTCTCGCCGTTGGCCAGGACCAGAACCGTGGGTCCTGCGCCGGAGACAACGGCAGCGTGGCCGGCTCCGCGCAGGGCCTTGATCAGCCCGGCGCTGGGCCGCATGGCCTCCGCACGGTAGCTCTGGTGCAGGAAGTCCTCGGTGCCGGCGAGCAGGAATTCAGGCTTCTGCGTCAGCGCGTGGATCAGAAGTGCTGCCCGGCCGGAGTTCATCGCAGCCGCGTGGTGGCCGATGGAGGCAGGCAGCAGGGCGCGCGCGGCCTCGGTGGAGAGTTCGTAGTCCGGGACTGCCACGATTGGGATGACGTTCGCGTCTACCGTGGCGCACGTGCTGCTGTACTGGTCACTGTCCTGCCACGACAGCGCCAGTCCGCCATAGATTGCGGGAGCGACGTTGTCCGGGTGGCCTTCCATCTCGCTGGTCAGCTGCAGGATCCAGTTCCGGTCCTGCTGCTTCCCCGCCGGCAGCAGCGCGTTGGCAGCCGTCACGGCCGCCACGACCGCGGACGCCGACGAACCCAGGCCACGGCCGTGCGGAGCGACATTTTCTGCCGTGATCTTCAGCCCGGTATGGCGGTAACCCAGCCGTCCGAAGGCGGCATTCATCGCACGGACCACCAGGTGGCTGGCGTCCCGCGGCAGGGAATCCGCACCCTCGCCGCTGAGCTCGAAGACCAGCTCGTCGCTGTCCAGGCTCTCTACAGTCAGTGTGTCGTGCAGCGTGAGTGCCAGCCCGAGGCTGTCATAGCCGGGACCAAGGTTGGCGCTGGTGGCCGGAACCCGGACCGTCACCTGCTGCCCGGCCTGGATGGCGGGCAGCTGGGCGGTCTGCGGCAGCATGGTTTCCACTGTTATTTGTCTTCCAGTCCCAGTTCTGCGGCGACGGTCACGACGTCGTTCGGCACCTTGACGGGCTGCACATCGCTGCCGTCGTCGGTCCTGAGGGCCCACTGCGGGTCCTTGAGGCCGTGGCCGGTGACGGTGATGGCGATGGTCTTGCCGGACGGCACCTCGCCGGCGGCGTGCTTCTTGAGCAGGCCTGCCACGCCGGCGGCGGAGCCGGGCTCCACGAAGACGCCTTCGCGGGAGGACAGCCAGCGGTGGGCGGCCAGGATTTCCTCGTCAGTAACGGAATCGATGAATCCGCCGGACTCGTCACGGGCGGCGATGGCACCGTCCCAGGAAGCGGGGTTGCCGATCCGGATGGCGGTGGCGATGGTGTCGGGTTCCGTGATGGGGTGCCCTGCCACGAACGGAGCGGCCCCGGCAGCCTGGAAGCCCCACATGGCGGGGGTCTTGGTGGCGACGGGCGCAAGCGTTCCGGCCGTTTCGGACTCGTACGGAGCGGAGTACTCCTGGTAGCCCTTCCAGTAGGCCGTGATGTTTCCGGCGTTGCCAACCGGGAGCACGTGGATGTCCGGGGCATCGCCCAGGGCGTCAACGATCTCGAAGGCGCCGGTCTTCTGGCCCTGGATGCGGGCCGGGTTCACGGAGTTGACCAGGAAGACCGGGTAGGACTCGCCCAGCTTGCGGGCGATGTCCAGACAGTTGTCGAAGTTGCCGTCCACCTGCAGGAGCGTGGCGCCGTGGGCGATTGCCTGGCTCAGCTTGCCCATGGAGATCTTGCCTTCAGGCACCAGCACGGCACACGTCAGGCCGGCGGCGGTGGCGTACGCGGCAGCGGAGGCCGACGTGTTACCGGTAGAGGCGCACACAACGGCCTTGGCTCCGGCCTCCACGGCCGCGGTCATGGCCATGGTCATGCCGCGGTCCTTGAAGGAGCCGGTCGGGTTCATGCCCTCGACCTTGAGGTAGACGTCCGAACCCGTCAGCTCGGACAGCTTCTGGGCGTGGACCAGGGGCGTACCGCCCTCGCCAAGGGTGATGACCCTGGTGGCCGCCGTTACGGGCAGACGGTCAGCGTATTCGCGGATGACACCGCGCCATTGGTGAGCCACTTAAGCTCCTTCTACCCGCAGAACGGATGTAACGGAATTGATCACGTCAAGGCCCTTCACGGCTTCGACGGTCGCTGCCAGTGCAGCTTCGCTTGCGCGGTGGGTGACGATCCGCAGCTCGGCCGATTCCACCTTGGAGTCGGCATCGCGGTGGATGGTCTGGCGCATGATTTCGATGGAGACGCCATGCTCCGCGAAGAGCTGGGCAATCTTGGCCAGCACGCCGGGCTGGTCCGCAACGTCCAGGCCGATGTAGTAACTGGTGGTCGCGGCGTCGATGGGCAGCGCCGGGACGTGGCCGGTGGTGGATTCGATGCGTCCGGGACCGCCCAGGACAATGCGGCGGGCGGCCGAGACGAGGTCGCCCAGCACGGCAGACGCCGTCGGGGTTCCGCCGGCGCCCTGGCCGTAGAACATCAGCTCACCGGCGTTCTCCGCCTCGACGAAGACAGCGTTGAACGCACCGCGGACGGCGGCCAGCGGGTGTTCGCGCGGCAGGAGCGTCGGGTGGACACGCACGGAAACTCCCTCGCTCCCGTCTGTTTCCGTGCCGGTGGCGGTGATCTTCTCGGCGATGGCCAGCAGCTTGATGACAAAGCCCGCTTCCTTCGCGGCGGCGATGTCGGCGGCGCTGACGCGGGTGATTCCCTCGCAGTAGACGTTCTCCAGGTCGAAGCGCGTGTGGAAGGACAGGGACGCCAGGATCGCGGCTTTGGCGGCGGCGTCGTGGCCCTCGACGTCGGCCGTCGGGTCAGCTTCGGCGTAGCCGAGCCGCTGGGCCTCGGCAAGTGCGTCCGCGAACTGCGCGCCGGTGGAGTCCATCTGGTCCAGGATGAAGTTGGTGGTGCCGTTGACGATGCCCAGCACACGGGTGATGCGGTCACCGGAGAGGCTGTCGCGGATTGGACGCAGGATGGGGATGGCGCCGGCCACGGCGGCTTCGTAGGACAGCTCGACGCCGGCCTTGTCCGCCTCTTCGTAGAGCGCCGGACCGTCGGCGGCAAGCAGGGCCTTGTTGCCCGTGACCACGCTGGCCCCGTTCTGGATCGCGGACAGGATCAGCGAACGGGCGGGCTCGATGCCGCCCATCAGCTCGATCACGAGGTCGGCGTCCTTGACCAGCGTTTCACCGTCGGTGGTGAACAGCTCGCGCGGCAGGCCCACTTCGCGCTCGGCGTCGAGGTTCCGCACGGCGATGCCGGCCAGTTCCAGGTGGGCGCCGGTGCGCGGCGCCAGGGTGTCGGCGTCGTTGATCAGAATCCGCGCCACCTGGGCCCCGACGTTGCCACAGCCCAACAGGGCCACTTTCAGGGTTCGCAATTCGGTCATTCAGGCTCCCATGTCGCGGTTCAGCAGATCTTCTTCGGTTTCCCCGCGGACAATGAGCCGGGGAGATCCGTCGCGCACAGCGACAACGCCCGGCCGGGCCAGATAGTTGTAGTTGCTTGACAGGGCCCAGCAGTAGGCGCCGGTTCCCGGTACAGCGAGCAGATCACCGGCTGCCACGTCCTCGGGCAGATATACATCTCTAACAACTATGTCGCCGCTCTCGCAATGTTTGCCCACTACGCGGGACAGTTGCGGGGCCGCTGCGGAGGCCCGCGACGCGAGAATGGCCGAATAATCCGCGTCGTACAGCACCGGACGGGCGTTGTCGCTCATGCCGCCGTCCACTGACACATAGCGGCGCGGGTGCGTAACGTTTTTGTCGGCGGATTCGCCGGAGCCGGCGGCCGGTGCGTCCACCCGGACGGTTTTCAGGGTGCCCACCTCGTACAGCGTGAAGGTGCTGCTGCCCACGATGGCACGGCCGGGTTCGATGGAAATCCGGGGTGCGGTAATGCCCAGTTCAGTGCACTTGGAACGCACGACGGCGGCCATCGCCTGTGCGATGTCAGCTGCCGGGCGGGGCGTATCCACCGGCGTGTAGGCGATGCCGTAGCCGCCGCCGAGGTCAAGCTCGGGCAGCGTGATGGAGTACTTGGCCTGCACCGCGGCCAGGAACGTCAGGAGCTTTTCGGCGGCCAGCGCAAAACCGTCCGGCTCAAAGATCTGCGAACCAATGTGGCAGTGCAGGCCCAGCAGCTCCACGCTTCCGTAGGACGTTGCCGCGGCCACAGCTTCCTCGGCAGCGGACAGGCCCGCCTCATCAGTGGAATCCTCCGCCATGGAGAGGCCGAATTTCTGGTCCTCGTGGGCGGTGGCGATGAACTCGTGCGTGTGGGCGTGCACGCCAGGAGTCAGCCGCAGCATGACCTTGGCGGTCTCCCCGCGGCCGGAGGCGATCTTGGCCACGCGCTCCAGCTCGTCCAGGCTGTCGACCACGATGCGTCCGAGGTTCATGTCCAGCGCCCGGTTGATCTCGGCGTCGGACTTGTTGTTGCCGTGCAAGGACAGGTTGGCACCGTCGATGCCGGCGCGGGCGGCGACGGCAAGTTCACCGCCGGAGCACGTGTCCAGCCGCAGC
Organism: Arthrobacter sp. CMU6; assembly: GCF_059090205.1. NCBI lineage: Bacteria > Bacillati > Actinomycetota > Actinomycetes > Micrococcales > Micrococcaceae > Arthrobacter > Arthrobacter sp. CMU6. The sequence continues at coordinate 155,719 of NZ_JBNHFL010000002.1, read as the reverse complement.
CCCTCTTCGGCGACCCAGGTCGCGACGGCAGTGCACAGGAAGGACTTGCCGGCGTAGTAGACGTCCACTCCCCCGCAGATGTCGGCGAAGGCGTCGTCGAACGCAACCTTGAAGGCACGGGCGCGGGCGCGGAAGTCCGATTCGCTCATGACGAAAAGGGGCGTGCCGAACTGCTCCTTGAGGACGCTGACCGGGATGCCGTCAACGGCAAGCTCACCGCCGGCGTCCCGCTCCACGCCGGCTGCCCATGCCGGGGTGTGCAGGGCGTTGAGGTCCGCGGGGACGGCAAGCCACTCCGGAGCCAGCGGGGAGGCCGAGCTGTTGTTCATGGTGTGCGGCAACCTCATCACATCCGTTCCGGCGCCGAAACGCCCAGCAATTCGAGTCCATTGGCGAGCACCTGGCTGGTGGCGTCATTGAGCCACAGCCTGGTGCGGTTGGTGTCCGTGACGGCTTCGTCGCCCATGGGCGCAATGCGGCAGGCGTCGTACCAGCGGTGGTAGGCGCCGGCAATGAGTTCCAGGTGCCGGGCCACGCGGTGCGGCTCCCGGAGTTCGGCCGCCTTGGCCACGATGGAAGGGTAGCTGCCCAGGTAGGACAGCAGTTCGTTTTCCGTGGCGTGATCCAGAAGGGAGGCCTCGAAGGCGCTCCGGTCCACACCTGCTGCCACTGCGTTCCGCGCAGCGCCCCGGGACCGGGCGTGGGCGTACTGCACATAGAACACGGGGTTCTCGTTGGAGTGCTTCTTGAGCAGCTCGGGATCCAGCGTGAGCGGCGAGTCGGCCGGGAAGCGTGCCAGCGAGTAGCGCACCGCGTCCGTGCCCAGCCAGGAGATCAGGTCCTTGAGCTCGATGATGTTGCCGGCACGCTTGGAGAGCTTGGCGCCGTTAACGGAGACCAGCTGGCCGATCAGGACCTCGATGTTGACCTCGGGATCGTCCCCGGCTGCGGCGGCGATGGCCTTGAGCCGGTTGATGTAGCCGTGGTGGTCCGCGCCGAGGAGGTAGATCTTTTCGGTGTAGCCGCGGTCCTTCTTGGACAGGTAGTACGCGGCGTCGGCGGCGAAGTAGGTCGGCTCGCCGTTCGCACGGATCATTACGCGGTCCTTGTCATCACCGAAATCGGTGGTGCGCAGCCAGACGGCACCGCCGTCGTCGAAAACGTGGCCCTGCTCGCGAAGGCGGGCAACGGCACTTTCGATCGCACCGGCGTCGTGAAGTTCCTGCTCGGAGAAGAACACGTCGAAGGAGACCCCAAAGTCCGCCAGTGTATCCTTGATGTCCTGGAGCTGGGCCTCGTAGGCGGCGGCCCGGATCACGGGCAGCGCCGCGGCATCCGTCAGTTCGCGGATGTCCGGGTGGCGGGTCAGGACCTCATGGCCGAGATCGCGGATGTACTCGCCCGGGTAGCCGCCCTCAGGCACGTCACGGCCGTGCAGGCGCGACAGCACCGAGTTGGCAAACACGTTCATCTGGGAGCCGGCGTCGTTGATGTAGTACTCGGCGGTGACGTCGGCACCCGAGGCGCGGAGTACCCTGGCGATCGAGTCCCCCAGGGCTGCCCAGCGCGTGTGGCCAATGTGCAGCGGTCCGGTGGGGTTGGCGGACACAAACTCCATGTTCACGGTGTGGCCGGCGAGCGCGGTGTTCGTGCCGTACTCCCGGCCTGCTTCGACGATGGCCTTGGCCAGGGCACCGGCGGCCGCAGCGTCAACCGTGATGTTCAGGAAGCCGGGACCGGCGATTTCCACGCCGTCCACACCGTTGATGTCCTTGAGCCGGGCGCTGAGCTGCGTGGCGAATTCTCGCGGGTTGGTCCCGGCTTTCTTGGCCAGCTGCAAGGCGATATTGGTCGCCCAGTCGCCGTGCTCCCGGTTCTTCGGACGCTCCACCAGGACGGAGTCCGGTATAGCCGCCTCGGCAAGGGCAATGTCGCCGGCGGCAACGGCGTCTTTCAGGCAGGCGGATATTGCGAGGGAGAGTTCTTCGGGAGTCACACTCCTAGCCTACCGGGGAGCCCGTCGCCGCGCGGAATCCGGGGGCTTGGCGCACTCCCTCGACGTCACAGCAAATAGTAGGGAAATTCACAGGAAATGCCCTTAGCCTTTACTCAGCTACACAATTGTTGAAACATCAACACTGAACAAATGCTGTCCCTGGCGTGCCCGCACCACGAAAAGAGACCCCGTGAAGCCTTCAATCCGTAAAACTGTTATTGCCGGAATGGCCGGCCTGTCCCTCGCCGGAACGGTGGCAGGCTGCGCGCCTTCCGCCCAGCAGCCTGCCGCGCAGGAGACCGAGCCCGCGGCGGCGGCATCGCCATCGGCATCGGCTGCCGCGACGGGTTCCGCAGCCGGCTACAAGGACGGGACCTACAGCGCGGACGGCAACTACAAGTCCCCCAACGGCACCGAGACCGTGGGCGTCCAGCTGACACTGGCCAACGGCACGGTGTCCGCGGTGGAGATCACCGAGCACCCGTCCAACCCGAACACCCGCAAGTTCCAGGGCCAGTTCGCCGGCGGCATTGCCGAGCAGGTGGTGGGCAAGAGCCTGGATGAGATCAACGTCTCCAAAGTGGCGGGTTCCTCCCTGACCAGCGGCGGCTTCAACCAGGCCGTCGAAGCGATCAAGGCGCAGGCCCTGTAGGCCGCTGCCATGCCGCACACGGGTTGGCAGGAGTTCCGGTTTGACGGCATCGGGACCAGCTGGGAAGTCTCCACCCCTGCCCCGCTGCCCCCGGGGCTCCGCAGCTCCGTGCTGGCCGAAGTGGAGCGCTATGACTCCACGTGGTCCAGGTTCCGCGCTGACTCCCTGGTGACCCGGATGTCCGTGGCGCCCGGGCAGTACCAACTGCCGCCCGAAGCCGCCGGCCTGGGCGCACTGTACCGGCAGCTCTACACGCTCAGCGGCGGAGCCGTGACTCCCCTCATCGGTGAAAGCCTTGAGCGGCTCGGCTACGACGCGCACTATTCACTGCAGCCCCGCGGCGAGGCGGCACCGCCCCCGGCCTGGGACGCCGTCCTGGAATGGCACGGAACGTCACTGCGCACCGCTGCCCCGGTGATGCTGGACATCGGCGCGGCCGGCAAAGGCCAGCTCGTGGACCTTTTGGCCCAACAGCTAAGGAGCCACGGGGTGGCGGACTTCTTCATCGACGCCAGCGGGGACCTCCTGAACGGCGGCCAGGCGCCGGTCCAGGTGGCGCTGGAACATCCGTATGATCCCAGCAAGGCGATAGGAACGGTGCCGCTGGGATCCGGCGCTCTCTGCGCTTCGGCGTCAAACCGGCGGGCATGGGGAGACGGGCTTCATCATGTCCTGGACGGCACCACCGGGGCGCCGGTCAGGACGGTCGTGGCCACGTGGGCCCGGGCGGACACCGCCATGGAGGCGGACGCCCTCGCCACCGCCCTGTTCCTGGTTCCCGCCGAGGAGCTCGAACGGCACTTCCGTTTTTCCTGGCTCAAGGTATTTTCCAACGGCAGCGCGGAGTACTCCGCGGAATTCGAAGGAGTGCTGTTCACATGAGTTCAACCACGTCCCGGCAGCAGGCTTCACCGGGCACCGCACTGGATGCGTACCTGGGCCGGTTCACGATGTACAGGCTGGTGCTGTTGGTGCTGGCCGTGCTGGCCGCTTACAGCCTCCTCCTGGACGCCCTCGGCTGGCTGACGTTCGGTATTCCAAACATGCTCGCCCACCTGGCCCTCTGCCTTGGGCTGACGTACGTTTCCAACCGTGGGCTGGCCGCGCTGTTCCGCGTACAGCCGCACGCGGAATCCTCGCTAATTACGGGGCTGCTCCTGTATTTCCTGTTCTGGCCTACCCAGCTCCGTCCAGAGTTTGCACCGATGGATTTGGCCGGGGTGTCCCTGGCCTGTGTCCTGGCGTCAGCGTCCAAATACGCCCTGGCGTGGCGCGGACGCCACGTGTTCAACCCCGCGGCGGCGGGGGCCTTCATCACCGGGCTGACAGGCCTCAACATCGCCACGTGGTGGGCGGGCACGCCTGCCATGCTGTGGCTCCTGGTCCCGGGCGTGCTGCTGGTCCTCTACCGCACCCGGAAAACCCTCATGGCAGCCGTCTTCATCCTGGTGGCCACCGCGGTTGTGGCCGCGGTGCAAATGCCCTCGGGGGTCGACCTCGGAAGCGCTGTGTGGCAAACCCTGGCCCAGGGACCCGTGCTGTTTTTTGCCGGTTTCATGCTCACCGAGCCGCTCACCCTGCCGCCGAGGCGCTGGCAGCAGCTGGCGATGGCCGCCGTCGTCGGAATCCTCCTGGCCACGCCCTACAACTTCGGCTTCGTGGCGAACTCCCCCGAGCTGGCACTGCTGGCGGGCAACCTGCTGGCGTTCGTGGCAGGCCAGCGCGGAAGCGTCCGGCTGCTGTTTAGCCACTCCCGCAGCCTTACGCCGACGACGACCGAATTCGTCTTCCGCCCGCGGCGCCCGCTCCGCCACACGCCCGGCCAGTACCTGGAACTGGATCTTCCGCACGCCAAGCCGGACGGACGGGGCAGGCGCCGCGTCTTCAGCCTGACCAGCCCGCCCGACGCCAAGCATGTGAAAATCGGCGTCGGTACCGCAGACCCCGTCTCTGCCGCCAAGCGCAAGCTGCTGTCCCTCAAGCCGGGTGAAGAGCTGACGGCCACGACGGTGGCGGGCGATTTCGTCCTGCCGAAAGGTTCGGATCCTGTGCTGCTCATTGCCGCCGGCATTGGCATTACGCCGTATTTGGCGCAGCTGTCCGGTGGTGTGGCCCGCGAGCGCGACACTGTGCTGCTCTACCTCGCCCGGAATGCATCGGAGCTCGCCTATGCGGCGGAACTGCAGGATTCCGGTGCCCGCATTGTCGCCCGGCTCGCCGACGCCTCGGCGCCGCCGGACTTCATCGAGGACGCCGGCGGGCTGCTTGCCCCCGGGGCTCGGCTCGACGGCCACGCGCTGAAACGGCTGGTGCCGGATATCGGCCAGCGCAGGGTTTTCATCTCGGGTTCGCCGGCCAGCGTCGGGTCATTGCGGCGCGCCGCCCGGCATGCGGGTGCACGCCGTATCCACGTGGATTCGTTCGCGGGATACTGAAGTAGAGCAGGAAAGCGGGTTTCGTTTTCCGTTCAGGCCCACCTTCCTGCTAAGCTCTAGGACGTCCGGCCGGGAACGGCGGGATCCCTGGATGCCCTCGTAGCTCAGGGGATAGAGCGTCTGCCTCCGGAGCAGAAGGCCGTAGGTTCGAATCCTATCGAGGGCACAGAAGCAACCCCCGTCCGCTTACCCAAGCGGACGGGGGTTTCCTGCATCTCCAATGCGCCTGACACGGAATGTCAGAGGCCGTTCGTAGGGTGAGTTGCATGTTCTGTTCAATCGTTCCGCCGTACATTCTCCGCCGCCTGGCCGCCCAGGGATCACCCCGGTTCTCGGCAGTTGCCCGTGCCGCCAAGGAAGCCCTGCTCCACGTTGGCGCCGTGCACGCCGCACGGACGTCGGCGCCGTCGGCTCCTGCCGGCGTCAGGCAACTGCAGCCCTCTCCGGTCAACAGGTCCGTCTTCGACGCGCAGTTCGGAGAGTCGCTGCCCGGGCAGGTTGTCCGGAAAGAGGGAGACGCGGCCACCGGCGATCCCGCCGTCGATGAGGCGTATGACGGGCTGGGCCACACGCACAGCCTTTACGCGGACGCCTTCGGGCGGAACTCGGTTGACGGGCTGGGAATGCCGCTGAAGGCCACCGTCCACTTCGGCAGGATGTATGACAACGCGTTTTGGGACGGCCAGCAGATGGTGTTTGGCGACGGCGACGGCGAGGTCTTCGAGCGGTTCACAAAGTCACTTAGCGTGATCGGCCACGAGCTGGCCCACGGCGTGACGCAGTTTTCGGCCGGACTCGCCTACCGCAACCAGGCAGGGGCCATCAACGAGTCCGTCTCCGACGTGTTTGGCGCCCTAGTGGAGCAGTACCACCGGAAGCAGACCACCGCCGAAGCCTCCTGGCTGATCGGCGAGGGCCTGTTCACGCCTCAGGTGGAAGGCTCCGCCCTGCGCTCCATGAAGGCACCGGGAACGGCTTACGACGACGACGTCCTGGGCAAGGACCCGCAGCCGGACTCCATGGATTCCTATGTCCGCACCCGGTCGGACAACGGCGGAGTCCATATCAACTCCGGCATTCCGAACCGGGCGTTCTGCCTCGTCGCCCAGACTCTGGGCGGCAACGCCTGGGAGGCTCCGGGCCAGATCTGGTACGAGACCCTGACGGGTGGCTCGCTGAGCCCGACCGCCACCTTCACAGCCTTCGCCAAAGCCACTGCGGCAACGGCGAAGGAACTGTTCGGTGAGGAGTCCGCAGAGCATGACGCCGTGCGCGGGGCATGGGAGACTGTGAAGGTAAAGCTCTAACCGACGCCGGGACTGTGGCATTTCGCTTCCCGGCAGCCGCGGAAACCCGGGAAACTCGCCATGAAAATCACAGTCGAGCGCAGCGGCGGGATAGCCGCACTGACCCGCGTCTGGACGGTGCTGGCCGTCACGAGCAGCGACAAGAGCCGCTGGCAGCCCCTCGTCGAAGCGTGCCCATGGGACGCCGTCGACGACCCCCGGCAGGCGCCGGACGGGCAGCCGGACCGTTTCATGTACTCCATCCGCGCCGGCCAGCACCGCGCCACGCTGCCGGAAACGGCAGTCACCGGTCCCTGGCGTGTACTTGTGGAGTCGACCCGTGCCGCCGCTGAAGAATCGCGCTCCGGCCGCGGCGGGTCCGGCTTCCGGCGCTAGCTAGCCTGCCGGGGCCATCTGGCCGCGGAAGGCCCGGCGGTAGGACTGCGGGCTCGTGTCCAGCACCTTGGCGAAGTGATGCCGGAGTAACACGGGATGGCCGAACCCCGACTGCCGCGCCACCTCGTCGATATTCAGCTCCGTGGACTCCAGAAGCTCCTGGGCGCGCAGGACGCGCTGGGAATTGAGCCAGGCAGCCGGGGTGGCTCCTGTTTCAGCACGGAACCGACGGGCAAAGGTGCGCGGTGACATGTGCACGCGGGCGGCGAGCTCCTGCACCGGATGTTCCTCATCCAGGTTCTCCACCATCCACCGGAGGAGTTCCTCCATGGGCTGGGACCCGCACTCGGGCATGGGCCGGTCGATGAACTGGGCCTGGCCGCCGTCGCGGTGCGGCGGGACCACCATGTCCCTGGCGATGGCGGCCGCCACGGCAGCCCCGAATTCGACCCTCACCAGGTGCAGGCAGGCGTCAATGCCCGCGGCCGTTCCGGCGCTGGTGATGATCCTGCTGTCCTCGACATAAAGGACGTTTTCATCCACCAGAACCTTGGGGTACTGGGCGGCCAGCTCTCCCGAGTAGTGCCAGTGCGTGGTGCACCGGCGTCCATCCAGGAGCCCGGCCCGCGCCAGCGCAAACGCGCCGGAGCAGATCGACATCACCCAGGCGCCGCGGTTGTGCGCCGCCCGGAGGGCATCGAGGACGGATTCCGGAACATCCTCATCCCGGCCGTAGGGCGCCATGATCACCAGGTCGGCATCGGCGGCGGCCTCCAGGCCGAGGCCGACGTTCATGGTGAGACCGGACTTCAGCGGAACCACGCCAGGCACCGGCGCGCACACGCGAAAGTCGAACTGCGGCACGCCTGTTCCCCGGTCCGAACGGTCGATGCCAAACACCTCAAATGCGGTACCGAACTCAAAGATCGAGAAGTCGGGAACCACGATGACTGCCACTGTTTTGAGCATGTATCCAGTATGGCAGAAATTTGTACTTTTTAGGCATTTCTGCCACTTCTTTCTGAAGCGCCGCGGGAGAACCATGGAGACATGGAAATCTTCGGAATCGCCTTCCTTGTTCTGGTCCTCGTTGCAGCTGCCGCCACGGTCAGCGCCATTCTCCGGGATGGCCGCGGCCACACCCCTCCCGAGCACTCGGCCCGGGACTGGTCCGCACTGGACCTGCCCAGCAGCAACTACACCATGCGCATCTTCTAGCGGCGCATGGCCCCGGCAACCCGCCCGCCCACACGAACCGTCCACCAACCCAAACCGTCCACCCCACCAACCATCCAGCACACACACCAAGGACCCGGCGAACGCCGGGTCCTTTTACGCCGCAGTAGACTTGTGGGAGCCATGACTTTTCACATCTCCTACCCCGCCGAGCTGCCGGTCTCCGAGCGCCGCGAGGACCTGATGGCCGCGATTGCCGCCAACCAGGTGACCATCATTGCCGGCGAGACCGGTTCCGGAAAGACCACCCAGATTCCGAAGATGTGCCTGGAACTTGGCCTGGGGGAGAACGGACTCATCGGCCACACCCAGCCGCGGCGCCTCGCGGCCCGGACGGTGGCCGAGCGGATCGCCTCCGAGCTCGGCGTCGACATCGGGCAGGAAGTGGGTTTCCAGGTCCGTTTCACCGGCGAGGTGAGCAAGTCCACCAAGGTCAAGCTGATGACCGACGGCATCCTGCTGGCCGAAATCCAGCGCGACAAGCTGCTTCGCAAATACAACGCGATCATCATCGATGAGGCCCACGAACGCAGCCTGAACATCGACTTCATCCTCGGCTACCTCAAGCGGATCCTGCCGCAGCGCCCGGACCTGAAGGTGATCATCACGTCCGCCACCATCGACCCCGAACGCTTTGCGAAGCACTTCGGCTCGGACGAGGAACCGGCACCCATTGTTGAGGTGTCCGGACGGACCTTCCCGGTGGAGATCCGGTACCGGCCCCTCTCCCAGCCGGCCGGCGGCCCGTCCACTGGCGATGACGAGGACAACTCCTCCGACGATGAACTCGAGGAAGACCGCGACCCTCTTGACGCGGTGTGCGACGCCGTCGACGAACTCGCCCTGGAGGCGCCGGGCGACATCCTCATATTCTTCTCCGGCGAGCGGGAAATCCGCGACGCCGCGGACGCCCTCCAGGCCAGGATCCAGTCCAACCGGCGGCTGGCCGGCACAGAGGTCCTGCCATTGTTCGCGCGGCTGAGCCTGCAGGAACAGCACCGGGTGTTCAATCCGGGCGGCAAGCGGCGGATCGTGCTGGCCACCAACGTGGCCGAGACCTCCCTCACCGTGCCGGGCATCAAGTACGTCATCGACACCGGCACCGCCCGCATCTCGCGCTATTCTCACCGCACCAAGGTGCAGCGGCTGCCCATCGAGCGGGTGTCCCAGGCCTCTGCCAACCAGCGTTCCGGCCGCTGTGGCCGCGTGTCGGACGGCATCGCCATCCGGCTGTATTCGGAGGACGACTTCGAGTCCCGGCCGCTCTACACCGATCCGGAAATCCTGCGCACCAACCTGGCCGCGGTCATCCTTCAGATGACCGCCATGGGGGTCGCCCGGGGGCCCAAGGACATCGAAAACTTCCCGTTCGTGGAGCCGCCGGACTCGCGGGCCATTAACGACGGCGTGACCCTCCTTCGGGAGCTCGGCGCCCTGAGTGCGCCGCAGGCAGCCACTGGCTCTCCTCAGGCGTTCACCGCTGAAGGCGGCCGAAATGCCGGCCGCAACGGCGGCGGCGGCCTGACCGCCGTCGGGCAGAAACTTGCCCAGCTTCCCGTGGACCCGCGGCTCGGCCGCATGATTGTGGAGGCCGGCAAGCGCGGCTGTGTCCGCGAAGTCATGATCCTTGCGGCGGCCCTCACCATCCAGGACCCCCGCGAGCGTCCGACAGACAAACAACAGCTGGCGGCTGAGAAGCACGCCCGCTTCCGCGACGAGAATTCCGACTTCACCGGCTACCTGAACCTTTGGAACTACATCCACGAGAAACAGCAGGAGCTGTCCTCCACCCAGTTCCGCCGGCTGTGCCGCAACGAGTTCATCAATTACCTGCGCGTCCGCGAGTGGCAGGACCTGTTTACACAGCTGCGCCAGCTGGCCCGGCCGCTGGGCATCAGCCTGGACAACAAGCGCCAGGCCGACGCCGTGGGCAACCATGAAGGCATCCACATCAGCCTCCTCTCCGGCCTCCTGAGCCACATCGGCATCCTCGACGAACGCAAACGGGAATATGCGGGCGCCAGGGGAACACGATTTGCCATCTTCCCCGGCTCGGCGCTGTTCAAAAAGTCGCCCACGTTTGTCATGGCAGCGGAACTCGTGGAGACCAGCCGGCTGTGGGCGCGGGTCGCCTCCAAGTTCGAGCCGTCGTGGGCCGAACAGGTGGCGCCGCACCTGATCAAGCGCAGCTACAGCGAACCCCACTGGTCCACCAAGATGGGCGCCGTGATGGCCTATGAAAAGGTCACCCTCTACGGCGTTCCCATCATCGCCCAGCGCCGGATCAACTTCGGCAAGGTGGATCCCGTCCTGGCGCGCGAGCTGTTCATCAGGCATGCGCTGGTCCAGGGCGAATGGAAGACGCACCACAAGTTCTTCCACCGCAACCGGGCCCTGTTGCAGGAAGTGGAAGAACTCGAGGCGCGGATGCGCCGTCGGGACCTGCTGGTGGACGACGAGACGCTCTTCGAGTTCTACGACGCACGCGTCGGCAAGGACGTCGTCTCGGAACGGCACTTCGACAAGTGGTGGAAGGACGCCCGGCAGCAGGATCCGGCGCTTCTGGACTTTGATGAGGCCCTGCTCCTGAGCGAGGATGCCGACGCGCTGGACGAGTCCGCCTACCCGAAGACGTGGCTGCATAAGGGCTTCGAACTGCCACTGAGCTATGAATTCCATCCCGTGGCACCTGGTTCGACGCCCAACCCGTCCGACGGTGTCACGGCCGAGGTCCCGGTCCTCTTCCTGAACCAGCTCGAAGACGCACCCTTCCGCTGGCTAATCCCCGGCCAGCGCGTGGAACTCGTCACCGCGCTGATCAAGTCGCTGCCGAAGCAGGTCCGCAAGAGCTTCGTTCCGGCGCCGGACGTCGCCCGGCAGGCCGTGGCTGCGCTGGAAGCGGATTTCGAACCGGCCGAGGACGAGCTGGAGAGCTCGCTGGAGCTTGTTCTGCGCCGGCTGAAGGGCCAGATCATCCCGCCCGGGTCCTGGAACTGGGAAGCAGTTCCGCCGCACCTGCGGGTGAGCTTCAAGGTGGTGGACAGCCGGGGCAAGGTCCTGGACGAAGGCAAAGACCTGGAAGCCCTGCAGGAGCGGCTCGCGCCGGCCACCCGGCGGGCCATCGCGGAATCGCTGGGCGCCACCCCCGCCACCGCCGGCCCGCGGTCTCCGAAGAAGAGCCAGCAGCAGGCCGCCCCTCAGGACGGCCGACCGCAGGCACAGGCCGGGTTCACCGAACAGTCCGGCCTGACCGAGTGGCGGTTCGGCACCCTTCAGCGCCAAGCCAGCGTCACCGTCAAGGGCCACACCGTCACCGGTTATCCCGCTCTGGTGGATGAAGGAAAATCCGTCGGCCTGCGGGTCTTCCAAACAGCATCGGAGCAGCAGGAGGCCATGCGGGGCGGCGTCATCCGGCTCCTCGCACTGCGCGTGCCCGCGCCGGACCGCTATGTCCTCGAACACCTGAACAACACGGAGAAGCTGACGTTCAGCCAGAACCCGCACGGGTCCGTCTCGGCCCTGATCGCCGACTGCGTCCTCGCGGCGGTGGACAAGCTGACGCCAGCCGAGCTTCCGTGGGACCAGGCCGCGTTCGATGCCCTGTACGAGGATGTCCGGGCGGAGCTGATCGACACCGTCTTCAGTGTGACGGCCGTCGTGGAGCGGATCCTCGCCAGCACCCGCCGGATCGAGAAGCAGCTCAGGGGCACCACGAGCCTGGCGCTCATCACCGCACTCAACGATGTCCGCAGCCAGCTTGAACAGCTGGTTTTCCCCGGCTTTGTGGCCCGGACGGGCTACGCCCAGCTGAGCCAGCTCCCCCGGTACCTCGCCGCCATCGAAAAACGCCTGGAGAAGCTCCCCGGCAACGTGCAGCGCGATGCGCTCAACATGGCGGCGGTCCAGCGGCTGGAAGATGATTACGACGACGCCGTGTCGGCTTTGCTGCCCGGCCGCCGGGCAGGTGCCGAGCTGACGCAGGTGCGCTGGATGATCGAGGAACTGAGGGTGAGCCTCTTCGCCGTCGAACTCGGAACGGCCTATTCGGTGTCCGAGAAACGGATCCGGACGGCATTGAACAAGGTGCTCGCGGCGTAGGCTCTCTTCCGTGCCAAACGACGGCCACCTCCTGCGGGAAGTGGCCGTCGTCGTCGTTTGTCCGCTGCGGCCGGTTTCAGGACGGGGCCGGATCAGAAAAGTGGCTGGGTCAGCGGGTGCCAGCGCCCACAGTGTCGGTTGGATCCAAAAAAACTTCTTGGATTACGCCGCATCTGGTGCCGGATCGGCCCTTTATTGTCAGTCCCCCTTGGCAGACTGTGTGCATGGAAGGCATGGGGAATGCAGCACTGACAGCAGGAGCGCCGCATGGCGGCGTTCTGCTGGCTGCCGCAGTTCCTGACGCCCTTCTTCCAACCGCCGTTGTTACAGACGCAGTCTTTCCTGTTGACGCGATTCCCGAGGATGAGTTCCCGGGCGGCGGGTTCCCGTTGTTCGCCAACGGCGGGCTGCCGGATGACGCGGACGATGACCCGAACTTCGTGTACCCGGACGATGTTTTCCCCGAGGACCCTTTCCCCGGGGGACAGTTTGCCGACGGCGTTTTCCCCGAGGACCCCTTCCCCGAGCTTCTCTTTAGGGACGTCCAGTTTGCAGATGTCCCGTCCGCCGGCGGCGCCGCCACCGGCACTGCCGGGGGCGGGCCCGAAACGTCGCGGGGGGATCTGGCAGACCGGGTCGCGGCGGCAACAGCTCTTCTGCCGTCGGACCTCACCGCCGACAGTGCCGCCCTGATCGACCAGACCAAGGCGCTGGAGAAACTCAAGAGCTGGGCCGCCGGGCAACAGGCCCGGCTCGCCGTCGCCTTCGAACTCCGCCACCGCCGGGAAAACGCCAACGGCGAATCACAGGCGGACAACGCCGGGCAGACCAGGGGCAGCACTCTGGCGGCCGGGGATTTGGGCAAGAAACGGCCCCAGGAACACAGCATGGGAGCGGCCGAGCAGATCGCCCTGGCCCGGGGCGAGTCCCCGCACCGCGGCGGCCGGCTCCTCGGCATGGGCAAGGCACTGGTCACCGAGATGCCACACACCCTGGCCGCCCTGGACACCGGCCAGCTCAACGAAGAACGCACCATCCACGTGGTGAAAGAAACAGCCTGCCTGAGCGTGGAAGACCGGGCAGCGGTCGATGAGGAACTGGCCGCGGATACAGGGACCTTCACCGGCGCCGGGACCCGGGCCGTCATCGCCGCCGTGAAGGCCGCCGCTATCCGGCGGGACCCACGCTCCGTCACCCAGCGTGCCAGCCACGCCGCGTCGGAGCGGTCCGTCAGCCTGCGCCCCGCCCCCCCGACTGCATGACCTATTTGACGGCCCTGCTGCCCGCCCACGAGGGAGTCGCGGTCTACGCCGCCCTGACCCGGCACGCCGCCACCCTCAAATCTGCCGGTGACCCGCGCTCCCGCAACCAGGCCATGGCCGACACCCTCGTCGAACGGACCACCGGCACCCCCGGCGGCATCACCGGCATCGACATCAGCCTCGTCATGACCGACCGCACCCTCCTCCAAGCCGACACCGAACCCGCCCGCCTCACCGGCTACGGCACCGTCCCCGCCGCCTGGGCACGGGAGCTGATAACGCAGGAAAAGAGTGACGGACGTGAGGAGCTCAAAACCTGGCTCCGCCGCCTCTACACCGCCCCAGGGACCGGCGACCTCGTCGCCATGGACTCACGACGGCGGCTGTTCCCGGCACCGCTGCGGCGCTTCATCCAGATCCGCGACAACACCTGCCGCACCCCCTACTGCGACGCACCCATCCGCCACCACGACCACATCATCCCCTGGCACGAAAACGGCCCAACCAGCCTGGCCAACGGCGCCGGACTCGGCGAAGCCTGCAACCACACCAAAGAACTCCCCGGCTGGAAAACCCAACCCAGACCAGGACCCCGGCACACCATCGAAATCACCACACCCACCGGACACACCTACCACTCAACCGCGCCACCACTGCCCGGAACCGGGTAGGGTGAGCCGATAGTCGCGGAACCACTCAGTGCGGAACCGGCGCGAATAACCGAGCTGGATTCCGCCTAAGCCTCCGGCACGAACTCCCCGTAGCCGGCGTCGCGCAGGCCGGCCCGCAGCTTTTCGGCGTTGGCATCCAGCCGCGCCGGATCCGGGTTGTGCTCGGCGGTGGCGAAGTTGAATTCCGCCATGCTGTTCGAAGGCCACACGTGCACGTGCATGTGGTTGATCTCGTAACCAGCCACGATGAGTCCTGCCCGGGCTGCCCCGAACGTTTCCACCTGCACCGCGCCGATGCGCCGCGCCACTTCCATGACCCTGGCCAGGGTTTCGGGCGAGGCGTCCGTCCAGCGGTCCACTTCCTCGGTCGGAACCACCAGCGTGTGCCCGTCAGCAAGCGGCCCCATGGTCAGGAACGCCGAGACGTCCGGCTCACGCCAGACAAACCTGCCAGGGATCTCCCCGTTGAGAATCTTGGTGAACAGCGTGCTCATGCGTCAGCCCTTTCCGACGGTTCCTGCAGTGTGGATGTATCCAGGACAAAACGGTACTTCACTTCCCCTGCGACCATCCGGTCATAGGCGTCGTTAAGTTGCTCGGCACCAACCAGTTCAATGTCCGAGACGACCCCGTGCTCGGCGCAGAAGTCGAGCATCTCCTGCGTCTCGGCGATGCCTCCGATCAGGGAGCCCGCGTAGGAAATCCGCCTCCTGATCAGTGCTCCGGGATTGATCGGCGGCATAGCTTCGGAGGGCAGCCCCAGCTGGAACAGGGCCCCGTCACGGCGCAGGGTCCGGAAAAACGGGTTGAGGTCGTGCGGTGCTGCCACCGTATCGATAATGACGTCGATGCTCCGGTTCTCAGCGGCCATGGCTTCCTCGTCCCGGGAAAGTACAACTTCGTCAGCGCCGAGTTCCAGCGCCGCCGATACCTTGGACTCCGAAGTAGTGAAGACCTTGACCTCGGCGCCCATCGCCTTCGCCAATTTGACGGCCATGTGGCCCAGGCCGCCCAGGCCCACGACGCCGACCACGTGGCCTTCCCGGACGCCGAAGTGACGCAGCGGAGAGAAGGTGGTGATGCCCGCGCAGAGCAGCGGGGCAGCCGCCGCGGGGTCCAGGTTTTCCGGCACCCGCAGGACGTACCGCCGGTCCACAACCACGGATGATGCGTAACCGCCCTGGGTGACGGCATCCCCGTTCCGGGCATCCTTGGCACCGTACGTCCCGGTCAGGCCGCGTTCACAGTACTGCTCCAGCCCTTCGAGGCAGCTCTCGCATTCGCGGCAGGAGTCCACCATGCAGCCCACGCCCACGCGGTCACCCGGCTGAAAGTCCTTCACGTCAGAGCCGACGCGGCTGACCCTGCCCACAATCTCGTGGCCCGGTACGAGAGGGTAGTTCTGGGTGCCCCACTCCCCCCGGGTGGCGTGAACGTCCGAGTGACAGAGACCGCAGAACTCGATCGCAATTTCGACGTCGTCGGGTTTGGGTGCCCGGCGGGCAACGGTCAGCCCAACCAGGCCGCTCGTGGCGGATGACGCGCCGCGGGCGGCGGCGAGGCGTCCTTCGAGGGGTCCGACGACGGTCTCATCCAGCGGGATGTGCAGGTTCAGCGGTGGGGGTACGGGGCGTCCAGGAGTCATATGGCGACGCTACCGCGGCTCGCCGATGACTACCAATTGCCGGTGGCGCTCCACGGGCCAGCGGGCCGCGCCTCCGGGGATCACTTTCCGGGTTGGTCACCCGTGGCCACCGGGCGGGAGGCGTCGTTGGACCATTCGGAGAAGGAGCCGGGGAACAGGACGGCGCTGAAGCCGGCGATTTCCAGAGCCGCTATCTCGTGGGAGGCTGTCACGCCGCTGCCGCAGTACACGGCGGTGGGCGCCGCTGCGTCGATCCCAAGGCTGGCGAAGCGCTGGCGCAACTTCTCCGCGGTCAGGAAGCGGCCGTCGTCGTCAAGGTTCCCGGTGGTGGGGGCGCTCACGGCGCCGGGAATGTGGCCGGCCCGGGGGTCCACCGGTTCGATCTCCCCGCGGTACCGTTCTGCGGCGCGTGCATCAAGCAGCACGCCTCGGGCGGACCAGTCTGCGGCACCGTCGGCGTCCGTTACGGGCATGCCGC
Organism: Arthrobacter sp. CMU6; assembly: GCF_059090205.1. Lineage (NCBI taxonomy): Bacteria > Bacillati > Actinomycetota > Actinomycetes > Micrococcales > Micrococcaceae > Arthrobacter > Arthrobacter sp. CMU6. Next base: position 139,564 of record NZ_JBNHFL010000002.1, on the reverse strand, counting down.
CGCCCGTAAGTGTCACGTCTCCGGCGTCCGGCTGCACTTCGCCGCCCTCCACGGGAAGCCCTGCCCTGCGCCAGGCGGCCAGGCCGCCGTCGAGCAGGTAAACGGTCCGCACGCCGGCGTTCCGGAGCATCCACCACAACCGGGCGGCAGAGGTGTTGCCGGCATCGTCATAAGCGACCACGACGTCGCCGTCGCAAATCCCCCAGGACCGTGCCGCTTCCTGGAAGCGGGCCGCCGAAGGCAGCGGGTGGCGCCCGCGGCCCGGATCTGCGGGGTCCGCCAGCTGGGTGGGCAGGTCGACGTACACTGCACCCGGTATGTGCTCTTTCAGGTAGTGGCTATGGCCAGCCGGATCGCCAAGCACCCACCGGACATCCAGCACCACAGTCCGCTCACCGGCCGCCATCCGGGCGTCCAGGGCGGCCACGTCAATAAGAGTGTTGATCACGCATCCCACTCTAGCGGCGGCCCGCTGCCCGCGCCGGTAGGCTGATTCAGTGAGCAGGCGATTCAGTGGGCAGGCAGATTAAGTGAAGAGGGCGGGGACCCGGGACCGGGCATGGGCGGATGAGGCAGTCCGCAAGATCAACGCGGAAAACAACCGCTCGGCAGACACCCATCTGTATTCGGTGCCGCTGCCCGAACACTGGGGCGTCCAGCTGTACCTCAAGGACGAGTCCACGCACCGATCGGGAAGCCTCAAGCACCGGCTGGCCCGATCCTTGTTCCTGTTCGGGCTGGTGAACGGATGGATCCGCGAGGGCACCACCATCGTGGAGGCCTCCAGCGGCAGCACCGCGGTTTCCGAGGCCTACTTCGCACAACTTCTGGGCCTGCCGTTCATCGCCGTGATGACCCGAACCACCAGCCCGGAAAAGATCGCCCTGATCGAACAGTTCGGAGGCGCGTGCCTCCTGGTGGACCATGCCTCCGAGGTCTATGCGGCGGCCGCCGAGGTTGCCGCCACGAGCGGCGGCCACTACATGGACCAGTTCACCTACGCCGAGCGCGCCACGGACTGGCGGGGCAACAACAACATTGCCGAGTCCATCTTTGAGCAGCTGGCGCTCGAGGAGCATCCGGTCCCCCGCTGGATTGTGGTGGGGGCCGGCACGGGCGGAACCAGCGCCACGATCGGCCGCTACCTCCGCTACCACCGCCACGCCACCTCCCTGGCGGTGGTCGATCCGGAGAACTCCGCTTTCTATCCGGGGTGGCAAAGCGGCGCCGCGGACTACAGCACGGGAATGCCGTCCCGGATCGAAGGGATCGGCCGGCCCCGCATGGAGCCAAGCTTCGTCCCCTCGGTCATCGACCACATGATCCAGGTCCCGGACGCCGCCTCGGTCGCAGCCATGCGGCACCTGCACGCGCTGGCGGGCCTGCATGCCGGGCCGTCCACGGGCACCAACCTCTGGGGTGTCTGGCAGCTCGTGGCACAGATGGTGGCGGACGGGGAACGCGGCAGCGTGGTGTCCCTGATGTGCGACGGCGGTGAGCGGTACGCCGGCAGCCACTACAGTCCGGCGTGGCTGGCGGCCCAGGGACTGGATCCGCAGCCACATGAGGACACGCTGAAGGCGTTCTTCGACACGGGTGTCTGGCGGCCCTAAAGTTCCACGGATTCGCGGCTGGAGAGGTGGGTGTATTCGGTGCCGTACTTGGCCCCGATCCGCTTGACATGGCCCTCCACCAGGCCGAGGCCGCTGTCGTTCAGGAGCCCGTCGTGGATGGCGAATGCCCGCTCCGCGCGGACGCCGATCACAAAGTCCACTACCTCGCTGACCTTGTTCCACGGGGCATGGACCGGGACCAGGAGCGTGCGCACGCTGATGCCATCCGGGATGATGAACGAGTCACCCGGGTGGTACACGTTCTCGTCCACGAGGTAGCCGATGTTGGCGACCACCGGAATCTGGGGGTGAATCAGTGCGTGCTGACCGCCGAAGCTGCGGACAGCGAAGCCTGCGGCGTCAAAGGCCGTCCCCGGCTCCACGGCATGCACGCGGTCAGCGGCGTCCGGCGCTTCCTTGCGCACGTTCTGCGCCACGCCCTCCGGCGCGAAGAGCTCCAGCCCTCCGTTGTCCGCAAGGGCTGCCGCCACGGCCGGGACATCTATATGGTCGGCGTGCTCATGCGTGATGAGGACGGCGTGTGCGCCGGCCAGCGCCTCGGCGGTTTCGGAGAAGTTCCCCGGATCCAGGACCAGCACCCGGCCGTCCTTTTCGAGCCGGACACAGGCGTGCGTGTATTTTGTCAGCTTCATGAAGCCAGCCTAGGGACGGGCCGGATCAGTGTCCACGCGGCTCCGGCTGGTAACGTTAATGCTTGCCATTACCCGAAAGAAAAGCGAGTCCATCCATGCCACAACGCGCCAGCGCTGACGGCAGACCACAGGCACCTTCGACGGCGGCCGGCGGGAAAGAGCAGCGCGTCACCAAGCAGCGGATCGCTGTCAGCGCCGCCCTGGATGAGCTCAATGACTTCGTGAGCACCCAGGAGCTCTACCGGATCCTCCAAAATAAGGGTGTTTCTGTCTCCCTGGCCACCGCCTACCGGATCCTGCAGTCGCTGGCTGATGAGGAACTCGTGGATGTGCTTCGTAACGGCGACGGCGAAGCCGTCTACCGCCGCTGCACCGTGACCGTCCACCACCACCACCTCCTGTGCCGCAACTGCGGCAAGGCCGTGGAAGTGGAGGCCCCCGCCGTCGAGACCTGGGCGGCGCGGACCGCGCAGGAGCACGGCTTCACGGAAGTGGCCCACACGGTGGAGATCTATGGCCTCTGCCCCGACTGCTCCGCACGCAAGGCTGCCGCGCAGTAGGAACCCACTGCACCAGGCGCCATACCCGGCCTGCTTAGGCGGTCCGCATGACCCGGCCGTTGAGGCCGCGCTTGGCTCGGATGCGGCCGATGACCCTGCACACCACGTAGATGAGGAACGACAGCGTGGTGACGTAGGGGCTGATGGGGATACGGCCGCCAAGGGCGAGAAGTATTCCTCCCACCGTCGCAGACACAGCGAACACCACGCTCAGCAGCACCACGAGGCGCGGCGAGGACGTCACCCGCAGCGCCGCAGCGGCGGGCGTGATGAGCAGGGCTAGAACCAGCAGCGCGCCCACGATCTGGATGGACAGCGCAACGCTGACGCCGAGGAGCACCATGAAAACCAGGGCAAGCGACCGCACGGGAACACCGCGGGCCTCGGCCAGCTCCGGGTCGACGCTGGCGAAGCTCAGCGGGCGCCAGATGGCGCACAGTGCTGCCATGACCGCCACCGCCGTCCCCGCAAGAACCTGAAGCTGGACGGTGTCCACCGAGACAATTTGCCCGGTGAGGAGGCCGAACTTATTGGCGGCCCTGCCCTCGTAAAGCGACAGAAAGAGAATTCCGAGGCCGAGGCCAAAAGGCATGATCACGCCGATGATGGAGTTCTTGTCCCGCGCCCGGACACCCATGAGCCCGAGCAGCAGCGCAGCCGCCACGGACCCCACCAGGGAGCCGAACACCACGTCCGTGCCGATTAATAGCGCGAAGGCGGCGCCGGCGAACGACAGCTCGGATATTCCGTGGACGGCAAACGCCAGGTCGCGCTTCATCACGAAGGTCCCCACGAGGCCGCCGAGGAGTCCCAGCACCGCGCCGGCCCACAGCGAGTTCTGCACCAGCACCAGCAGTTCGCCATAATTCTCAAAGTTGAACACCGATTGCAGGATCGATTCCAGGTCCATCAGGAACCCTCCCCCGCAGCGGCATGCGCGTCGTCATGGTGGTGGGTGGTGGCGTCGGGAAGGCCGACGACGACGATCCGCCCGTTGGCATGGATCACTTCCACGTGGCTGTCGTAAAGATCGGAGAGAACCTCGGTGGTCATGACCTCGTGCGGCGTTCCCACGCTGAACCTGCCGCCGGCGAGATAGAGGATCCGGTCCACATAGTCGATGATCGGATTGATTTCGTGGGTGACGAACACCACGGCGCTCTTCCGGTCATGGCACTGCTTATTGATGAGTGCGCTGACGGCCTGCTGGTGGTGGAGGTCCAGGGACAGGAGCGGCTCGTCGCACAGCAGCACCTTCGGGTCGGTGGCCAGTGCCTGCGCCACGCGCAGGCGCTGCTGCTCACCGCCGGACAACTGCCCGACGGGAACCTTGGCGTAATCGCTTGCCCCGACGAGCTCCAGCAGTTCGTCTATCCTGCGGTTGGCCTTGGCGGTGCCGAGCCGTATTCCCCAGCGGTGCCCGTCGACGCCCAGGCCCACCAGGTCGCGGGCGCGCATGGGGGTGTCCGGCAGGAAGGGCTTCTGCTGCGGGATGTAGCCGATCATGTGGCTACCCCGCTCCACGGGGTGCCCGCCGAGGTCAGCCTTGCCGGAGTGAAGTTCCTGCAGCCCGAGGAGGACTTTGAGGAAGCTGGTCTTGCCGCTGCCGTTGGGTCCCAGCACCGCGAAGAACTCCCCCGGGCTGATGTCCAGGTTCAGGTCCTCCCAGAGCGTGCGCCGGCCAAACTTCAGCGACGCCTGCTTCAGGCTGATGACTGGGTTCAACGGTGGCTCTTCAGCGCGTTGCCGATGTTTTCCACGTTGTCCGCCATCCATTCCAGGTAGGTCTTGCCGTCCGGAAGCGTTTCGGTGAAGTTCACCACCGGTGTACCCGCGGCATTGGCCGCGTTCTTGACGGCCTGGGTCTGCGGGCCTTCCGTCTGCTCGTTGTAGGCGAGGAAACTCGTGTCCTTTGCGGCGGCCGTCGAGGTGGCTGCCTTCAGGACTGCGGGCGGAACATCAGCGCCTTCCTCCACTGCGGCCGTGTACTCGACAGGGGTGCGGTTCTCCAGGCCTGCCGCTTCCAACAGGTAGAGGGGCACCGGTTCCGTCACGGCGACGCCGGCACCGCCGTGCGAGGTCTTCATTGCGGAAATCTTACTCTCCAGCTTCACGAGACCGGCCTTGAACTCGGCAGCGTTGGCGGTGAACTGGGAGGCCGAGGCGGCGTCGAGCGCACCGAGGCGGGCCGCCACAGCATCGGCAAGATGCGTCATGGCGTCAAAGCTGTACCAGACGTGTTCATTGAAGTCGCCGTGGTCATGGGAATGCCCGTCCCCGGCGTGGGCGGATGCGGTGCCCGCCGGCTCCGGCGCCAGTCCAGACACCTCCACGGCACTGACGATGTTCTCGTGCGGCACCTTGCTGTCGTCCGCCAGGGTGTGGATGAAGTCGTCGTAGCCGCCGCCGTTTTCCACCACCAGCTTAGCCTTGGACACCGCAAGCCGGTCCTGGGCGTTGGCCTCGTACGAGTGCGGATCCTGGCTGGAACGGGAGATGATGGCCGCGACGCTGACTTTGTCCCCGCCGATCGCCTCAACAATTTCGCCGTATACGTTCGTGGACGTGACGACGGCGATGCGGCCGTTGGCCTCTGCGCCTGCTGTCCCAGCTGCCGGCGAACCACAGCCGGTGAGGAGCAGGCCGACGCCGGCCACGGCAGCGGTCAGGAAAGTTCGGACGTTGCTGGCCACGGGAATACCTCGGTTCTGGAAATGACAGGTTGCGGGGAGGGGCAACCCGTACTCGAGTGTATCGCTAAATGGGAATGATTCCTATTTAGAAGTCGCGACGGCGGCGGACCGGGGCGCCCGGGCGGCTATCCGCCGTCGGGCCTGCCCAGCCGACGGATGCCCTTGGCCTGGGTAGCATCCCGGATCTCCCCCACGAGCTGCTCGATCACATCCTCCAGGAACAGCACGCCCTCGGTACGCCCTCCCGGCCCGATGACGCGCGCCAGATGCGAGCCCGAGCGCTGCATCACGGACATTGCCTTTTCGATCTCGTCATCACGCGAAAGGTTGGCCAGTGACCGGATGCGGCTCTCCGCGATGGGCTGTTCATAACCGGATTCCGGGATGGCAAGCACGTCCTTGATGTGGAGGTACCCGGCGAGCAGGCCGTCGTCGTCCAGCATTGGGAAGCGGGAGAAGCCGGTGCGGCTGACGGCCTTTTCAAACTCCAGCGGGGACGTCGAAGACCTCAGCATGACCAGCCGGTCCAGCGGGACCATGACACTGGCGGCGGTGTGTTCGGAAAATTCCAGGGCACCGGTGATCAGGCCGGCGTCGTCATCCACCAGGCCATGCCGCGTGGACTCCTGCACGATGGATTGCACTTCCTCCAGCGTGAACGTGGAATTGACCTCGTCCTTGGGCTCGATGCGCATCAGCCTCAGGACGTGGTTCGCGGACCAGTTCAGTGCGGTGATGACCGGGTTCACAATCCTTGCAACGAACATCAGCGGCGGAGCCAGGAGCAGCGCTGCCTTGTCGGCAACGGACACGGAAATGTTCTTGGGCACCATCTCGCCGAACGTCACGTGCAGGAACGTCACCAGCATGAGGGCCACAGCGAACGCCGAGACGTCCGCAATTTCCGTCGGCACACCCAACCCGGCCAGGGGCACCGCCAGCAAGTGGTGAATGGCCGGCTCCGCAACCAGCAGGATCAGCAGCGAACACACCGTGATTCCCAGTTGCGCGCATGCCAGCATCAGCGAGACATTCTCCATGGCCCGAAGGGTGGTCTGCGCGCGCAGTACGCCATCGTCCGCCAGCGGCTCGATCTGGCTTCGGCGTGCGGACATGACGGCGAACTCCGCGGCCACGAAAAACGCGTTGCCCAGGAGCAGCAGCACCAGCCAGAGCAGTCCCGCCCAGTCGCTCATGGCTGGCCGCCGTTTCCAAACATGCCGTTCGCTGACATGCCGTTCCCTGGCCTGCCGTGGCTAGCCGGGCCGCGCTTGGACGGCCCGCGCCCCGACGGGCTTTTCCTGGCTGCTCCGTTGCCGGCGCTGCCGCTTTTGGCGCTGCCGTTTTTGGCGGCGCCGTTTTTGGCGGCGCCGTTGACAGCCGCACGTCCGGACTGCTGGTCCGCGGCGGGACCATCGTCCGGTTCACGGTGGGGCCTGAAGCAGATTCGGTCGATGCGCCGGCCGTCCATCCTGGTGACGCTGAGCGTTCCGCCGCCCGCTTCCACCGTGTCTCCAACCTCGGGTATCCGTCCAAGCTCGCTCATGACATAGCCGCCGACCGTCTCGTACGCGGCCTCGTCGGGAACGGTCAGGCCCGGAATCTGTTCCGAGAGCTCATCGGGCCGCATCAGGCCCGGAAAGTACCAGTCACCGGAAGCGCTTTGCAGCAGCCCCGGCCGGACCTTGTCGTGCTCGTCGGCCACTTCGCCCACGATTTCCTCGACCAGGTCCTCCAGCGTGGCGATCCCGGCAGTCCCGCCGTACTCGTCCAGCACCACGGCAAGCTGCAGGTTGCCCTCCCGCAGCTCAGCCAGCAGGGCGTCGAGGTGGATGGTTTCCGGCACCCTGAGGACGTCCGTCATGATGGCGCCCGCCTCAAGCTTTCGCCGCCGGCCCGGAGGGACGGCAATCGCTTTCTTCACGTGCACCAGACCGCGGATGTCGTCCGCCGACTCACCGATGACGGGGAAGCGCGAATATCCGCTGCGGCGGGCGGCGTCGATGATGTCCGATACCGGTTGTTCGGCGTCGATGGTTTCGACGCGGATGCGCGGAGTCATCACGTCTGCCGCGGTGCGGCCGGAGAAGTTCAGCGTTCGGGCAATGAAGTTCGCGGTCCCCGGATCCAGCGTGCCCATGGCCGCCGACCGGCGCACCAGGGAGGCGAGCTCCGCCGGCGTGCGGGCCCCGGAAATCTCCTCCTTGGCCTCCAGCCCGAAGACGTTCAGGACCTTGTTGGAGAAGCCGTTCAGGACCACGATGGCAGGCTTGAATATCGCGGTGAAGATCAGCTGCGGCCGTGCCAGGGCACGGCCCATGCGGAACGCGAGGGCAATGGCCATGTTTTTGGGAACGAGCTCACCCAGGAGCATGGACAGGCCGGTCGCGATCACCATCGCGACCACCAGGGAGACCGAATGGGCAACCGGCCCAGGGACACCGACGGCCGCAAGCGGCACCTCGAGCAGCGCCCCCACGGACGGTTCCATGACGTACCCCGTCAACAGCGTTGTCATGGTGATGCCGAGCTGGCAGCTGGACAACTGCGTGGACAGGGATTTCAGGCACTTGAGCAGCGGCACTGCCGCGGTGTCGCCGTCGTCAACGGCACGCTGCACTGTGGGCTGATCCAGCGCAATAAGGGAAAATTCAACGGCGACGAAGAAGCCGGTTCCGAGGATGAGCAGCAGGCCGGCGGCGACAAGGAGCCACTCCATCACGGGCCAGCCGGGAGTCGTCGGCAGCTGGCCGGGCCAGTGGGTTTGCCGGCGCCGCGGTGGGGCCCTGCGGCGCAGGCCGCGCCCCGCTCCAAGCCCACAGGCCGGCACCTGGATTTACCGTCCATGGCACCTATATTTACTGTCCATAAGGATTGCAGTCTACAGGAGCAGGGTGCCGCCACAGAGGACGGAAGCTGCCCACCCCGCCCGCCCGAAATCAATGCCCGCGCATGATGGAACGGACACTGTTCTGGCTCGTTTGGACGGCTATTTCGCCACAAATCGGACGGTACATGATTTGGGTCACCCTTATTGGCAGTTAAGCCGGAACGGTCACTAGACTGGCAAGAGTCTGGGTTCATAGGACACAGAAACTGGTTCAATTGTTGTGCCGTGGCACCTTAGGCGACCAGAGGGAAATCAAACTCATGGAAGAGGCGTATTTCAAGTGCCAGAGCAGCCTAGCCACCGTCTGCCAGAGGAATTTGGTGGAAACGAGTGGCTCGTTGACGAACTGTACGAGCGTTACCAGCAGGACAAGAATACGGTCGATGCCAAATGGTGGCCTCTGTTCGAATCATTCGACAGCGGCAACGGTCCATCTTCCAACGGCGTACCGGCGGTGACCGCCCCGGCGGCCAATCCGGCTACCCGCGAACTGCCTGTTGTCACTCCTCCGGCGCCCGCGAAGGCACCGGCATCCGCTCCTCCCGCAGCCCAGGCGCCTGCAGCTCCGGCACCGGCGCCGGCAGCAGCCCCCGCCCAGCCCGCACCTGCCAAGAAGGCTCCGGCAACGGTAGCCCGTGACGGCTCCAAGAAGACCGAGGCGGGCACTGGCGCCCAGCCCATCCCGGCCCAGCTTCCGAAGAACGTCAAGGCTCCCACCGCCCCTGAGGAGGACGTCGTTTCCGTTCTCCGCGGACCGGCCAAGGCCATTGCGTCGAACATGGTCACCAGCCTTGAGGTGCCCACCGCCACCAGCGTCAGGGCAGTTCCGGCCAAGCTCCTGATCGACAACCGGGTTGTCATCAACTCCAACCTTGCCCGCGCACGCGGCGGCAAGGTCTCCTTCACGCACCTCATCGGCTACGCCGTTGTCAAGGCGCTGTCCCAGTTCCCCTCCATGAACGTGTACTACGACGAGGTCGACGGCAAGCCTGTGGCGGTCCAGCCGGCACACGTCAACTTCGGCATCGCCATTGACATGCCCAAGCCCGACGGCACCCGCCTTCTGATGGTTCCCAACATCAAGAAGGCCGAAACCATGAACTTTGCGGAGTTCTGGCACACCTATGAAGACCTCATCAAGCGTGCCCGCAACGGCAAGCTGACCGCGGACGACCACGCAGGCACCACCGTGTCGCTGACCAACCCGGGCGGCATCGGCACCGTGCACTCCGTGCCCCGCCTGTCGAAGGGCCAGGCAGCCATCATCGGCGTCGGCGCCCTCGACTACCCGGCCGAATGGCAGGGCGCGAGCGAGAAGATCATCGCCCAGAACGCCATCAGCAAGATCCTCACCCTGACCTCCACCTACGACCACCGCGTCATTCAGGGTGCAGGCAGCGGCGAATTCCTCAAGCTCGTCCACTCCCTGCTCCTCGGCGCGCAGGACTTCTACGACGAGATCTTCGAAGCCCTGCGCATTCCGTACGAGCCTGTGCGCTGGAGCCCGGACCTGCAGGTGGACCCGTCCGACCAGATCAACAAGGTCGCCCGGATCCAGCAGCTGATCCACTCCTACCGCGTTCGCGGCCACCTTATGGCGGACACCGATCCCCTCGAGTACGTCCAGCGCAAGCACCCCGACCTCGATGTCCTCACCTACGGCCTAACCCTGTGGGACCTCGACCGCGAGTGGCCCACGGGCGGCTTCGGCGGCAAGCCGATGCTCAAGTTCCGCGACATCCTCGGCGTGCTCCGAGACGCCTACTGCCGCACCACGGGCATCGAATACATGCACATCCAGGACCCGGCCGAGCGCAAGTGGTTCCAGGACCAGCTGGAGCACCCGTACTCCAAGCCGAGCCGCGACGAGCAGCTGCGCATCGTCTCCAAGCTCAACGCCGCAGAGGCCTTCGAGACCTTCCTGCAGACCAAGTTCGTGGGCCAGAAGAGGTTCTCGCTCGAAGGCGGCGAATCGCTGATTCCGCTGCTGGACGCCATCATCTCCGACGCAGCCGACGACGCCCTGGACGAGGTTGCCATCGGCATGGCCCACCGCGGCCGCCTGAACGTGCTGACCAACATCGCCGGCAAGACCTACGCCCAGGTGTTCCGCGAGTTCGAAGGCACCCAGGACCCGCGCTCCGTACAGGGTTCCGGCGACGTCAAGTACCACCTCGGCACCGAGGGCACGTTCACTTCGGACAACGGCAAGGAGACCAAGGTCTACCTCGCCGCCAACCCCTCCCACCTCGAGGCCGTTGACTCGGTCCTGGAGGGCATCGTCCGCGCCAAGCAGGACCGCCTGGACCAGGGGCAGTCCTTCCCCGTGCTGCCCATCATGGTCCACGGCGACGCTGCCTTCGCCGGCCAGGGTGTTGTGGCGGAAACGCTCAACCTGTCCCAGCTGCGCGGCTACCGCACGGGCGGAACCATCCACATCGTGGTCAACAACCAGGTGGGCTTCACCACTGCACCGTCCTCCTCGCGTTCGTCCACGTACTCCACGGACGTCGCCAAGATGATCCAGGCTCCGGTCTTCCACGTGAACGGCGACGACCCCGAGGCAGTTGTCCGCATCGGCCAGCTCGCCTACGAGTTCCGCCAGCGGTTCCACAAGGACGTTGTCATCGACATGGTCTGCTACCGCCGCCGCGGCCACAACGAGGGCGACGACCCCTCGATGACGCAGCCGCTGATGTACAACCTCATCGAAGCCAAGCGGTCCGTGCGCAAGCTCTACACCGAGTCGCTGATCGGCCGCGGTGACATCACCGAGGAAGAAGCCGAGCAGCTGCTCCGTGACTACCAGGAACGCCTCGAGCGTGTCTTTGCCGAAACCCACGCGGCCCAGACCTCGCCCATTCCGATCATCACCGCCGACTCGGCAGCGGTATCGGACATCGAGCGTCCCCAGGCACAGCAGTCGGACATCGGAACGAACGCCCCGGCGTCGACCGCGATCTCGGCTGACACCCTGGCCCGCATCGGCAAGGCGCACGTGGAGATCCCCGAAGGCTTCACCGTCCACGCCAAGCTCAAGCAGCTGCTGGAGAAGCGTGAACAGATGTCCCGTGAAGGCGGCATCGACTGGGGCTTCGGCGAAATCGCAGCCTTCGGCTCCCTGATCATGGAGGGCGTACCCGTACGCCTTGCCGGCCAGGATTCCCGCCGCGGTACGTTCGTCCAGCGCCACGCTGTGTTCCACGACCGCGCCAACGGCAACGAATGGCTGCCGCTCGGCAACCTGTCGGACAACCAGGCCAAGCTCTGGATCTACGACTCCCTGCTGTCCGAATACGCCGCCATGGGCTTCGAATACGGCTACTCTGTAGAGCGCCCCGACGCCCTGGTCCTCTGGGAGGCGCAGTTCGGCGACTTCGTCAACGGCGCGCAGACCATCATCGATGAGTTCATCTCGTCCGCCGAGCAGAAGTGGGGCCAGCGCTCGTCGCTCGTGCTGATGCTTCCGCACGGCTACGAGGGACAGGGACCGGACCACTCCTCGGCCCGCATCGAACGCTTCCTGCAGCTGTGTGCCGAGGAAAACATGATCGTCGCCAACCCGACGACGGCGGCCTCGCACTTCCACCTGCTGCGCCGCCAGGCCTACAGCCGGCCCCGCAAGCCGCTCATCATCTTCACGCCGAAGCAGCTGCTGCGCCTCAAGGCCGCTGCCTCGTCCGTGGAGGACTTCACCACCGGCGGTTTCCGCCCGGTTATCGGTGAGCACGAGCAGCTGCAGCCGGACGCCGTCGACCGCGTACTTTTGGTCTCCGGACGCCTGTACTACGACCTGCTGTCCACGCGGCAGAAGACGGGCGACAAGTCCACGGCGATCATCCGCGTCGAGCAGCTGTACCCGCTGCCGCAGGCGGAGATCGAAGCCGAACTGGCCAAGTACCCGAACGCCGAAGTTGTGTGGGCGCAGGACGAGCCCGCCAACCAGGGTCCGTGGCCGTTCATGGGCCTGCACCTGCCGACCGCCCTGGACCGGAAGGTGCGCCTGGTTTCACGCCCGGCCTCAGCCTCCACCGCGGCCGGCTCCATGAAGCGCCACGCTGCGGAGCAGGATGCGCTCCTGAAGCAGGCTTTCGCCCGCAAGTAGCAGAACAGCTGCCCGGCCGGACGGTGACATACCGTTCCAGCCGGGCAGTTCTGTTTAATCGGCGTGAGTTAATGGACCTTGAGTGTTGGCATGCAAACGGTCCGTATCCGGGACACGCCCTCCCAACAAGTGAAGAGGTAGTAGTGGAAGACAGGAAGCTGCGGATTGCAGCTGTTGGAGATGAACTGCTCGCCGGGCTCGGTGATCCCCGGGCGCTCGGGTGGCTGGGCCGGGTGCTCGCCCGCACTCCGCAGGACGGCATGACGGTGGAGAGCTTTTCCCTTCCGTGCCCGCAGGAAGGCACCGAGGGACTGTCGGCGCGCTGGCTCGAGGAGGCCGGCCGCAGGTTCAGCGATTCCCATGAGAACCGCCTGGTCATCGGGCTCTCCGGCCGGGACATTGAGTTCGGTCTGTCCACCGCCCGGAGCCGGCTCAATCTCGCCAACATCCTGGATTCGGCCACCCAGAAACGCCTGGAAGTCTTCGTCGTGGGACCGCCGCCCACACTCGATCCGGCACAGAACCACCGCCTCGCCGAGCTGAACACAGCCTTCGCCGACGTGACCACGCGGCGCAAGCACCTGTACGTCGACACGTTTTCACCGCTGCTGAACCATGAGCAGTGGCGCCAGGACCTCGCAGCCAACGGCGGTTCGCCCGGGCAGGCGGGGTACGGGCTGATGGCATGGCTGGTGCTGCACCGCGGCTGGTTCCAGTGGCTCGGAATGGACACGCCGGACTAGGAAAACCCACTCGCGATATATCTTGATCTTCCGGTGCCGGAGTACTAGCGTGGCTTCCACGGACACGATATATCGCAAGTGGAGGGAATCATGGAAGAGAATGCCTGGACCGTCACCGGCCCGCAGACCATGGACATCGACGGCGTCTCGCACCTCAAGGTGGGCATTGTCCGCGGCAGGCTGGACATCGTCACCCACGACGAGGCCGTTGTCCGCATCGAGGTGTCGGAGGTACTCGGCGATCCGCTGGCGATCTCGGTGGCCGGCGGCCGCCTGGAAATCCGCCACCAGCTGCACGGACCGCAGGGCTGGTTCAAGAACCTCATGAATTCGGTCAACAACAGCAGCAACAACTCTGTTGTCATCAGCATCGCCGTCCCTGCCGGCGTTGAGGTTGAGGCCGGCACCGTCAGCGGGGACGGACTGGTCTCCGGTGTCCACGGACGGACCCGGCTGAGCACCGTGACCGGCTCCCTGCTGGCCGACGGGACCTCCGGCGATTTGCACGTCAACACCGTCAGCGGCGAAGTGATCGCCCGCAACCACAGTGGCGTCCTGACGGCGAAGAGCGTCTCGGGCGAGGTGACGGCGTCCGGCCAGTTCACCAACATCCGGGCCAACACTGTCAGCGGTGACATGAGTTTTGACCTGCACGGCTTCACCCACGACTTCGGCGCGAACTCGGCGTCCGGGGACCTGACCGTCCGCGTGCCGCACGACGTCGGCGTGGACATTGTGGCCCAGTCCGCCAGCGGCCCGGTGGTCATCGACGACCGTAAATACGGGCACCCCGGCGGTAAGGTGCAGACCATCTCCGGTCCGGATGCCAAACTCATGCTGGTCCGGACCAACTCGGTGTCCGGGAAAACGTCCATCTTCCACGGCCAGGCCCCGGCCACCGCGGAACTGGGGCTCTAATGCCTCCCGTCTTTGCCCACGGCGCCCTCCGGCTCTATCTGCTGGCGCTCCTCGAGGCGGGCCCCAAGCACGGGTATGAACTCATCAAGGCTCTCAGCGAGCGGTTCGGCGGCACCTACTCCCCCAGCGCGGGCACCATCTACCCTCGCCTGGGCAAGCTGGAGGAGGAAGGTCTGGTGGCCACGGAATCCCAGGGGCGCCGCACCAATTACCGCATCACCCCAGCGGGCCTGGCTGAGCTGGACAGCAGGCGCGATGAGCTGGAGACCGTGGAGAACGACATTGCAGCGTCCGTCCGCCGGCTGGCTGATGACCTCCGTGCCGACATCCGCAGCAACATGCGCGGGCTGCGCGCGGATCTGGCGGCCACAGCGGAAGCGGCACGCACCGCTGCCAGGTCTGAGGACGTGGCCGGCCAGGGCAGGTACACCGCCGAGGGGCAGCGCATGCTCAGAGAGGCGGAGATGCTGCTGCAGGCCTTCCGCGACGACATCCGTGCCGAGCTTCGCCTGCAGACCAGCGAGCGGCCCATGACGCCCGTGGCCCTGGAAACGGTGCGGACTGTCCTGGACCAGGCCCGGGTCTCGATCCGCAACTCACTGTAGGCGCTACCGGGCACAGCGTCAGCCCTGGCGTCTCCCTGCACCCGAACGCGGCCCCGGTTCGCGGCCTGTCCCCTGATATGGGAGACTGGAGGGCAACTCTTTTGGGTAACGAAATTAAGGAGGCCAGCTATGAGCAAGCGTGCACGTAAGCGTCGTGACCGTAAGCGTGGCGGCGCGAACCACGGGAAGCGCCCCAACACCTAAGCCACGGCTTGAACCGAAGCTTAAACGCGATGCCCCCGCTACCGGCAAGGTAGCGGGGGCATCACGTTTAGGTCAGGAATCCCGTCAGGCGTCCACCGGCCGGATGGTGTGGATCCGTTCCAGAATCGCGTTCTTAAGGTTTTCCGGCGCCGCCTCGGTACAGGAGCGCTTCACCACTTTCCGGATGACGCACTCAAGATCGTACTGCTGGGCGCATTCCGGACACTCATCGAGATGGTGCTTGATCTCCGCAAGGTCGCTGCGGGTCAAAGCTCCGTCAAGGTACTCGTAGATGCGCTGCATCCTTGTGTCATCGCAATCGCCCAATCCCTGGCAGTCGCTCATTTCCCGTTCTCCTGTTTGTTGCTTTCCGTTACCGCCGTGGCGTCACCAGCAGCCTTGAATCCCCGGTCGGCGGCGTAGTCCGCCAGCATGTCCCGCAGCATCTTCCGGCCCCGGTGGAGCCGGGACATCACAGTGCCGATGGGGGTGTTCATGATGTCCGAAATTTCCTTGTACGCGAAGCCCTCGACGTCGGCGAAGTACACGGCCAACCGGAACTCCTCGGGGATGGCCTGCAGGGCCCGCTTCACGTCGGAATCCGGCAGGTGGTCCAAAGCCTCGGCCTCCGCCGAGCGCAGACCGCTGGACGTGTGGGACTCGGCGCGGGCAAGCTGCCAGTCCTCGATGGTGTCCGAATTGGACTGCAGGGGTTCCCGCTGCCGCTTCCGGTACAGGTTGATGTAGGTGTTCGTCAGGATCCGGTACAGCCAGGCCTTGAGGTTGGTGCCCGGCTTGTACTGATGGAACGCCGAGAACGCCTTGGTATACGCCTCCTGCACGAGGTCCTCGGCATCGGCCGGGTTCCGCGCCATGCGCATGGCCGCCGAATACAGCTGGTCCACGTATTGCATGGCGTCGCGCTCAAACCGGGCCCGGCGCGCTTCGGCGCTCTCCGAACCGACGTCAATATCCACTACCGCTTCAGCGGCGGTTGACGTGCCATTCTCCGGGATGCCGTTGGCGGCGTCCTCCTGTGTGGCCTGTACGGCCGGATCCACGGTGCTCATTGCCTTCAAGTCTACTTTGATCGGCGCCGGCCGCCCCCGACGGCGTGCCGTACCGTAGTCCGGGCCGGGGAACCCCTCCTGGCCCGGGAAGACACTGCCTGCCTCAAGCGCGTCGGCTTCAGGCACCACAAACGGCCGCATCCTGGCGGGACTTCGCACCCCCACAGCTTCCTTCACCAAAGTCAACGCTCCATCTCCACTCCGCCGGTTAAGACCCACCTGACAAGGACACGTTCATGCTGCTGTCCGCGCTCTTGCCGGCTCCGGCCATCCCCAGCCGCCGCTGAACACCGGAAACCGCACAGGTCGCCGCCTGCATACCGCTTCCGGTCTGAACTGCACAACGACGCGCGGTGGGCAAATATTCCGCAAAAGTGCAAGACTAGAACCGACTCCGCCGCGGCCACCGCGGCTCGGCCATCCAGGAGGAAATTCATGTCCGTTGTCCGCTTTTTTGCCCGGCCGATGCTGGCCTCAAGTTTCATCCTCGCCGGAACGGACAAGCTCAGGAATGCGGACGACACCGCGCAGCAACTGTCGCCCCTCCTGCGCCGCGCCTCTGAGGCCCTGCCGTTCCAGACGGACGAAAAGGTCCTGGCACGGATCATCGGCGGAACGCAGGTGGGTGCCGGCGTCCTCTTCGCGCTTGGCAAATCTGCGCGCCTGGCGGCCTCGGTGCTGGCCGTCATCTCGGCACTGAACGCCTTCGTTGAATGGCGCAGCGCCGACATCAGCACCAAGGAGGGCCGGGAAGCCCGCCGCAACCAGCTGCTCAAGAACATCACCCTCACCGGCGGTGTACTGCTCGCCGCGGTGGACACCGCCGGCAAGCCCGGCCTGGCCTGGCGTGCCGAGCACCTCGCTGCCGACGCGCGGAAGACCGCGAGCCACCTCGCCGCCGACGCACGCAAGACCACCGGCAAGAAACTGCACAGGGCCGACAAAGCAGTCCGCAAGGCTGTTGACCACGCGGTAGGGGTATAAGCAGGAATGACAGCATCACCCATGGGCGCGTCCGCTGAAAACCCCGGCGCGGCTCCGCACTGGCCTGCGCCGTTTGCGGAGCATCCGGTTGACGCCACGGTCCGCGTGCCGGGCTCAAAATCGCTGACCAACAGGTACCTGGTGCTCGCTGCCCTGGCCAGCGGGCCGTCCCGGCTCCGGGCACCGCTGCATTCCCGCGACTCGGCGCTGATGATCGCGGCCCTGCGCCAGCTGGGTGCGGACATCCGGGAGGTGCCGGGCGACGGCGCCTTCGGCCCGGACCTTGAGGTGACGCCAATTCCGGCCAACTCCGGCGGTGACGACGTCGCCGTCGACTGCGGCCTTGCGGGAACGGTCATGAGGTTTGTTCCGCCGCTGGCGGCCCTGCGCACCGGAGCCACCGTTTTCGACGGCGATCCGCACGCCAGGGAGCGTCCGATGGGGACCATCATCGAGGCGCTTGCGGGCCTCGGCGTAACCGTCGGCGGAGAGGACGGCGGAACGCCCGCTTCGCTGCCCTTCCGCGTTGAAGGAACGGGGCAGGTCCGCGGCGGGCACCTCGTCATTGACGCCAGCGCGTCCTCGCAGTTCGTCTCCGCCCTGCTCCTGGTGGGGGCGCGGTTCTCGGACGGCCTGCATCTGGAACATTCCGGCAGCACGGTGCCAAGCCTGGACCATATCAATATGACCGTCGCCGTGCTGCGCGGGGTGGGCGTGGTGGTGGATGACTCCACACCCAAGCACTGGATTGTCAGCCCCGGCCCAATCCGTGCGTTCGACCAGCGCATCGAACAGGACCTGTCCAACGCCGGCCCGTTCCTGGCCGCTGCCCTGGCCACAGGCGGTACGGTGCGGATTCCGGACTGGCCCGAACACACCACGCAGGTGGGCGACATGTGGCGTAGCATCCTCAGCGACATGGGGGCAGAAGTCACCCTGCAGGACGGCACCCTGACGGTAACCGGCGGCAGTGAAATCAAAGGCGCCGACTTCGCCGAAACCAGCGAACTGGCACCCACCGTAGCCGCACTGTGCGCACTGGCCTCCGGCCCTTCACGGCTGAGCGGCATTGCGCACCTCCGGGGACACGAGACGGACCGGCTCGCCGCTCTGGTCACGGAGATCAACCGTCTCGGCGGCGATGCCGAGGAAACCGTCGACGGCCTCATCATCCGGCCCGCGGAACTGCACGCGGGCGTCGTGCACAGCTATGCTGACCACCGGATGGCCACGGCCGGAGCGATCCTCGGCCTGGCGGTCAGGGGCGTGGAAGTGCAGGACATCGCCACGACGTCCAAGACCATGCCGGACTTCCCCAAGCTGTGGGCGGACATGCTCGGCCAGCGGATCGGCGCCGTTACAAACACGGCAGTGACCAACACTGCAGGGACCGCCGGTGGCACGCAGCACTGATTCCTGGGACGAATCCGACGTCCGGATCCGCCCGAACAAGAAGGGTTCCCGGCCCCGGACGAAGGACCGCCCCAGCCACGAGGACGCCGTCACCGGACGGATCATCACCGTTGACCGGGGACGTTACACAGCAGTCGTGGGCGAGGACTCCGGCCACGAGCGGACGGTCATCGCCGCCCGGGCCCGGGAACTCCGCCGCTCCCCCGTGGTGGCGGGCGACTTCGTGTCCCTCGTGGGCGACGTCTCCGGCGCGCCGGACACTCTCGCCCGGCTCGTGAAAATCCAGGACCGCAAGACCCTGCTGCGCCGCAGCGCCGACGACACCGATCCGGTGGAGCGCGCTGTTGTTGCCAACGCGGACCAGTTGGTGGTGGTGGTCGCCGCCGCCAACCCGGAACCCCGTACCGGCTTCATCGACCGGGCACTGGTGGCAGCCTACGACGCCGGGATCGAACCGCTGCTGCTGGTCACCAAGGCGGACGTCAAAGATCCCACCGAACTGCTGGACAACTACCGCCACCTGGACTTTCCGGTCATCATCAGCCGCACTGCCGACTCGGAAGCATCGGGCATCGACGCACGGTCAGACGACGGCCTCTCCGCCCGGCTCGACGTTGCCGCCGTGTCCGAACTGCGCGCGCACCTGGACGGCAAGGTGACCGTGATGCTGGGCCATTCCGGCGTCGGAAAGTCCACCATGGTCAACGCGCTGACCGGGGCCGAACGCGCCACCGGCGGTGTCAATGCCGTCACGGGCCGGGGACGGCACACGTCGTCGTCGGCCCTTGCCCTCAAGCTCGCTGACGCCCCGGCCGGGAGCTGGATCATCGACACGCCTGGCATCCGTTCGTTCGGACTTGCCCACGTCGACCCGGACCGCATCCTGCGCTCCTTCCCCGACCTTGAGCCGGGCACCGAGGCCTGCGAACGCGGCTGCAAGCACGACGCCACCTCCGTCAACTGCGGCGTTGATGCATGGGTCGCGGCCGGTCACGCCGGCCCCACGGGAGCAGCCAGGCTCGCGTCCCTGCGCCGCCTGCTGGGCACCGACCCGCGCATGGAGGCCCAGGAAACCAAGGAGCTCGGCAGCGTCGGCTAGCCTTTCCCGGCGCAGCCCGGCAGCTGCCTCCCCGCCCGGCGGGGCCTTTGAGGGTAGTTTGGAACCATGACCCAACCCGCTTCAACGTACAACGATGACCTGCGTCTGGCCCATGTGCTGGCCGATTCCGTGGACGACCAGACCATGAGCCGGTTCAAGGCGCTGGACCTCCAGATCGAGACGAAGCCTGATCTGACGCCGGTCACCGATGCGGACAAGGCCGCCGAGGAGTCCATCCGCGGCCAGCTGTCCCGCTCCCGTCCCCGCGACGCCGTGCTCGGTGAGGAGTTCGGAAGTTCCGGCCACGGTTCCCGCCGCTGGATCATCGACCCCATCGACGGCACCAAGAACTTTGTCCGCGGGGTGCCGGTCTGGGCCACGCTGATCGCCCTCGTCGACGAGGGCGAACCCGTCGTGGGCGTGGTCAGCGCCCCTGCGCTCGGCAAGCGCTGGTGGGCCGCCAAGGGCGCCGGCGCCTACTCGGGCCGTTCCCTGGCCGCCGCCACGAGGCTCAAGGTGTCCAACGTGTCCAGCCTCGCCGACGCCTCGCTGTCCTACTCCAGCCTCGGCGGCTGGAAGGACCGCGGAAACCTCGATGAGTTCCTCCAGCTCACCGAGGAGGTGTGGCGCACCCGCGCGTTCGGCGATTTCTGGTCGTACTGCATGGTGGCCGAAGGCGCGGTGGACATCGCCTGCGAACCGGAACTGAACCTGTACGACATGGCGGCACTGGTGCCGATCGTGACGGAAGCGGGCGGCCGTTTCACCTCCCTCGAAGGCACTGACGGCCCGTTCGGCGGCAACGCGCTGGCCACCAACTCGATCCTGCACTCGGAAGTCCTGAAGCGCCTGAACCCGCAACTGGACGATTTACTCTAGTTTCCCCACCCCTGCCCCGGCGCCTTAGCGCTGAACATTACGACGGCGGACGACCACTTTTGGTGGCGTCCGCCGTCGTTTATTCGGCCGAACGCCGGATATCCGGGCTGCGTAATATTTCGCTTAACATTCCTGATCGGCTTTTTCATCGCCGGTCCGGATGTCCTAGTCTCGTAACAGGTCACGAGTGCCAGCGCTAAACCCCGGTTAGCTGGCCGGCAACCCTCCATTCGCGGTGGGGTGCCCCGGGTGACGACCAGGCCGATCCGGAACGGACCCGGCAAGCGCGGATCCCTGTCACGCGGGGTCCTTTCTCAGTGAGGTCCCATGACAGCTGCAATCCTTTCTTCCACCACCGACGCCGGCGTGCTGGACGGCCGGTTCGCCGCCGCCGGCCGCCCCCTGGCCGCCGTCACCGGCGCGGAAATCCAGGCTCCGCTGATCCAGGGCGGCCACGTCCGCTACGCCAACCTCGATTACGGCGCCTCCGCGCCTGCTCTGTCAGTGGTTTCTGCGTACCTCAACGAGATCCTGCCGTACTACGCAAGCGTGCACCGCGGCGCCGGCTACGCCTCACAGATCAGCACCTCCGTGTACGAGAACTCGCGGAGCATCGTGCGGGAGTTCGTGGGCGGCCGCGCCGATGACGCCGTCATCTTCACCCGGAACACCACCGACTCCCTCAACCTCCTGGCCGGCTGCCTGCCCGTGGAGAACCACCACCACACCGGCGAAGTCCTGTACCTGGACATCGAGCACCACGCCAACCTGCTGCCGTGGCAGGGCGTGCCGCACCGCAGCGTGGTGGCCTCGGAAACCCTGGAAGCAACCATCAGCAGCCTGCGCGCCGAACTCGAGCACGGCGATGTCAGCCTCCTTGCGGTGACCGGCGCCTCCAACGTCACCGGCGAAATCCTTCCCATCCGCCGACTCGCCGCGCTGGCCCATGAATACGGCGCCCGAATCGTGGTGGACGCCGCGCAGCTCGCGCCGCACCGCCGCATCGACATCGCCGCGGACGACGTCGACTATCTCGCCTTCTCCGGCCACAAGCTCTACGCCCCCTTCGGGGCCGGCGTCCTGATCGGCCGCCCCGACTGGCTCGATGCCGGCACGCCCCACCTCGCCGGCGGCGGCGCGGTGAGCGAGGCCAGGCTCGACGGCGTCAGCTGGGCCACCGGCCCCGCCCGCCACGAGGGCGGCTCACCCAACGTGCTCGGCGCTGCCACCCTGGCCCGGGCAACCCAGGTCATCGCTGCCCTTGATCCGCAGCACTGGCACGCCCACGAAGCCGCCATCCGGTCCTTCCTCGTCGAGGGGCTGCGCAGGATCGACGGCGTCACCGTCCACCAGATCTTCGCCGACAGCGACCCGGACGACGCCATTGGCGTGGTCAACTTCTCCGTGGAGGGGTACGACGCCGGCCTGGTGGCCGCCTACCTGTCGGCCGAACACGGCGTGGGCCTGCGCGACGGCCGCTTCTGCGCGCACCCGCTGCTGAAGCGCCTCGGCCTCCCGTCGGGTTCGCTGCGCGCCAGCTTTGGCGTGGGATCCCGGCTCGAGGACGCCCAGCGGCTGCTCGCCGGCATTGAGGAGCTCCGCCGCTCCGGGCTCGGTTGGGACTACGTGGTGGACGCCGGGCGCTGGGTTCCGGCGAACGACACACGCACGTACCCCGAGTGGGCACCCAACACCCCCGGCACCGCCGGCGCCGCACCCTGCACGCAGGACTAATCGCCACCCCGGCCCCGGACGCCAACCCGAACTAGGACGCCACCCCGGCCTGCTACGGCAGCGGTCTCCGTACGGTAAATTCGAAAGGTAATTTTCGACGTCGGGCTAAGGAGACTGTGCGTGGCACGGGGCGGTCCCAAACTTCATCACGGGCGGCGGCAGGAGCTTGGGCAGAGCTTTCAGGACGGCGGCGAGCACTACCACCGCGTCCGTCCCGGGTACCCTGGCGATTCCGCTGACTGGCTCATTCCACCCGAGGCCCACACCGCTGCCGACCTCGGCGCAGGAACCGGTAAGTTCACGGCATTGCTGGTGGAACGCGGCCTGAGCGTCAGCGCGGTGGACCCTTCCGTGGACATGCTGGAACAGCTCAGCGGCTCCTACCCCGGGGTTCAAGCCCTGGAAGGGACCGCGGAGGAGACCGGGCTGCCCGGCGCGTCGTTCGATGTGGTCACCGTTGCGCAGGCGTGGCACTGGTGCGACCCCCTGCGGGCCAGCACGGAAATCTCCCGGATCCTCAGGCCCCACGGTGTGCTGGGCCTGATCTGGAACCAGCTGGACACATCAGTGCCGTGGGTCCACCGGCTGTCACGCATCATGCACGCCGGGGACGTGCACAAGCCGGATTTCCGCCCCAAAATCGGTCCGGAATTCACCTCCCTGGAAAGCCACCTGACCCGGTGGGAGGATCCTGTCACCCCGGACGACATCCTGGAACTGGCCAAGTCCCGCAGCTACTACCTCGCAGCCAATGACGCCACCCGAGCCAAGGTGACCGGAAACCTGACCTGGTACCTGCATGAACATCTGGGGCATGCCGAGGGCGAACTGCTGCAGCTCCCCTACCTCACCCAGACCTGGCGGGCTGTCCGGGCGGAACGCCCTAGTGGCAGCAGGTAGGCTTGAACCTGTGAAGACCAGTACGCCCTCCTCCTCGATCGAGGACTACGTTAAGGTCATCTATTCCTTCACGGAATGGCAGGACAAGCCCATCACGTCCACGCAGCTTGCACAGCGCCTCGGCGTGGCCAATTCCTCAGTCTCCGAAATGGTGCGCAAGCTCAAGGACCAGGGCCTGGTCCTCCACAAGCCGTACAGCGCCATCACCCTCACACCCCAGGGCGTCCGGCTTGCGCTCTCCATGGTCCGGCGGCACCGGCTCATTGAGACCTACCTGGTCAAGGACCTGGGATACAGCTGGGACGAAGTCCACGACGAGGCCGAACAGCTGGAACACGCGGTCTCGGACACGTTCATTGAGAGGCTGGCAGCCCGGCTGGGCAACCCGTCACGGGACCCGCACGGCGATCCCATCCCCACGGCTGACGGAACCGTCCGAATGCCGTCGGCCCACCGGATGATCGAACTCGACGACGGCCACACCGGCAGGATCACCCGGATCAGCGACGAGAACCCGGAACTGCTGCGCTACCTGGCCGCGGAAAGGATCAGCCTCGACGCCGACGTCGAGGTACGCGGCCGCAAGCCCTTCGGCGGTGCGCTCGTGGTCCGCATCGGTTCCCCCGGAACCAGCCGCGACGTTGACCTCGCCGACGAAGTGGCATCAGCGCTGTGGATCCAAAGCGACTCCGCGCATCCCGGCTGCCGCATGGCGGGCCTGTAGGCACAGGTGCGGGTTCCCGTGGCCGGCCGCACCGGCGCTGCTTCCAGGACGGGCTCCGGCTACGGGTGGCGCGTCTGGACTGCCGTGGCCACCGGCGGGCTGCTGGGCACGGAGCTCCGGTACGTGCTGGGTCTGCTGTTCCCGGACCAGCCGGGAGGCCTGCCGTGGGCTACGCTGGGCATCAACATCGTTGGCAGCTTTGTGCTGGCGGCCCTCACCACCATCTGGATCGCGCGGCCGCAGACCGCGTTCTGGCTCCGTGCGGCCATCGGGCCGGGCCTGCTGGGCTCTTTCACCACCTTTTCCGCCGTCGTGTTTTCCACCGACCGGCTGACCCGATCCGGGTTCCCCGGCTTGGCACTCCTCTACGTAGGACTCTCTGTCTTTTTGGGGCTGGCGGCAGCAGCAGCCGGCTGGCGGACCGGCAGGATGCTGAGCGCCGGGCGTGGGGTGCGTCCGTGACGGCGCTCCTCGTGGGCCTCTTCGGCATCGCCGGCGCCCTCCTTAGGTTCGCCGTGGACGGCTGGCTGGCCGGGTTCCCGTCGCCGCGGCGGCACTGGCCCTGGGCTACCCTGCTGGTCAACGTGGCCGGCTCGTTCGTGATCGGGCTGTCCGCGGGCCTCACCTCGGTGTTCGGCCCCGAATGGCACGCTGCCCTGGCCACCGGGTTCGCCGGCGGGCTGACCACCTTCAGTTCCTGGACCACTGCCACAGTGCGGTTGGCCAGTGAACGGCGCTACCTCGCCGCCGCCGCCAACATCCTCGCCAACCTGCTGCTGGGGCTGGCTGCGGCCGCGGCGGGAATCGCCGTCAGCGGCGGCTAGCTTTTTCGGGGTTGCGGATTCCGATGGCGGAGGACGCCGCCCCCAGTAACAGCAGCACGGCCGTGGCCAGCAGCGCGCGGTGCAGGCCCGGCGTCGACAGTTCGGGACCGACGATGAAGCCCGCAAACGCGATGCAGACCAGGCCGGCAATCCTCGAAACCGCATTGTTCACTGCGGAGCCCACGCCGGCCTGCTTCTCAGGCACGGATCCCAGGATGGCTGCCGTCAGGGGTGCCACCGTCATGGAGAGTCCGAGGCCGAAGACCAGCTGCCCGGGCAGGATCTGGGTCCAGTAGTTCAGTGTGCCGCCAACGGACAGCGTGAGCAGGAATCCGGCCGCGCACAGCACCGGCCCGGCGGTCATGAACCACCGCGGCCCGTACTTGCCGGCGAGGCCCCCGAAGAACGACGCCAACAGCATCAGGATCACCGTGGAGGGCAGCAGGGCCAGGCCGGCGGTGGTCGCCTTCATGCCGCCAATCTGCTGGATGTAGATGCCCAGTACAAAGAATCCCAGGGAAAAGCCGCCGTAGATCGCGGCGGTGGCGATGTTGCCCCAGCCAAAATTGCGCACCGTGAAAATGCTCAGGGGCAGGATCGGCGCGGCTGTCCGCGATTCATGGATGAGGAAAAGCACTGTGGCCACGAGGCCTGCGGCCATCGGCAACCAGACCTGCGGGCTTCCCCAGCCCGCGCTCCCCTGCTCGATCAGCGCGTAGACCGGTCCGCCAAGCGCAACGACGGCCAGGAGTGCCCCCGCTATGTCGATCCTGCCGGCAGAGCCCGGGGCAGCTTCCGCCTTCCGCAGCCTAACCAGGACGGGCCAGATGGCCGCGGCCGGCAGGACGTTAACGAAGAAGATGACCCGCCACGAGAGCAGATCCACCGAGATACCGCCGATCAAGGGGGCCACGATGGCCGCAGCACTGGTCCAAGCCGACCATTTGCCGATGGCCGCCCCTTGGGTGCCGCTGTCGAAGTGGCTGACGATCAACGCGAGCGAGCTGGGCACCAGCAGCGCTCCGGCCACCCCTTGGAGCGCCCGGCTGACCACCAGCATTTCGCCGGTCCAGGCTGCCCCGCAAAGGACGGAGGTGAGGGCAAACCCGCCCAGTCCCCACTGCAGAACACGCGCCCGTCCGAAGTGGTCTGAAAACGAGCCGGCCGCCAGAATGAGTGCACCCAGCGTCAGGAGGTAGGCGTCCACCACCCACTGCTGGATGCGGAGGCCGCCGCCGAGTTCCCTGCCGATTGCGGGCAGCGCCAGGCTGACGACGAAGCTGTCAAGGATCGCCATGAAGGACGCCACAATCGCGACCGCCAGTACCTGTCGCTGGAGGCGCGTGGGTGCAGTGGTCTGGCTGGCATCGCTCATGACTTACCGTATCGTGGAGTGGATGATCAGCAGACGTGATGCGGCAATTGCCCTGGATGTACCACTGGAAATGGCGCAGCGCCACGGGATTCCCAAGCTTCTGACCGAAGCCGAGCTGGGCGAACTGCTGGACAATCCCCCCGCCTGGCTCGTCCAGTCCCGCGCCAACCGCACAGGGAAAAGGCCGGTATGGGTGCATCTCGTCTGCGCGGTCTGTGGCTACGAGGAGGCCGCCCGCCCTAAGAAATGGTGGCCCGAGTTCACGTATGTCGTTTGCGACCATCACCGCCCCTCCGAAGTTCCCCGGCCGGCGCCCGGGTGCGTACGGAGCGAGTTCGACGGCGTGGGCACCAGGTTCGTGGGAATCGCCGACGTCACGGGCTGACGGGCTTCGTAGACGGCAGGGGGATCCTCGCCGGTGGCTGGGGCAGTTACATTTGGGCTGGAACAGGCGTAATTTCGTAGGGAGGGGCACCCTCCTGCCCCTCGGACGAGGGAGCACGCCATGCCGGACAAGTCGCCGCACCAGCAACAGCACAAAAAAGCAGGCAAAACGATCAAGCAGAAACGCGCGGACAAGAAGGCCAAGGCCCCGATTGAGGGCGCCCCGGACCCTGTGGCGCATCTGAAGAAACGCTGATTGCCGGAAAACATACATTAGGGGTGGCCAGGATTTCCTGGCCACCCCGTTGTTTGCGTCCTGTGCCCGGGCCTATCCCCAGTCCGCCATTTCACCCGGAACCGCCGACACGTCGGTCAGGTGTCCGTCGCGCAGGACGGCTATGTTCATCGGGACGCCGATGGCCTCGGCGAAGAGGAGTTTCTGCAGGCTCTCGGCATTGCTGACCGCTCGGGAGCCTACCCGCAGCAGCACATCGCCGGTCCGGAGCCCTGCCTCCTCCGCCGGGGAACCGGAGAGCACCTCCACCACGCGCAGCCCCTCCCGCTGGCCTGTGCGGACCACTTCGCTGGCACCCAGCCGGATCGGGGTGCTGACCACGCCGAGGTAGGCGCGCCGCACCCGGCCGTCCGACAGGAGCGCGGAGATGATCCGGCGCGAGGTGCTGTTGATGGGAACGGCCAGCCCCAGCCCGGCACCGGCCACCGCAGTGTTGATTCCCACGATCCGGCTTCGGGAGTCGGCCAGCGCCCCGCCGGAACTGCCGGCATTCAGGGCGGCGTCGGTCTGGATCACGTCCTCAATGACCCTTCGGTTGCGTCCGGCCCAGACAGGGATGGCGCGTCCCAGTCCGCTGACCACACCTGCCGTCACTGAGCCAGAGAGTCCCAGCGGGTTCCCGACGGCGATCACCAGCTGCCCCACCTGCAGGGACTCGGCGTCACCGAACTCTGCGGGCGCGACATGCGGGGCGCGGCCCCGGACCACAGCGAGATCGGACAACGGATCCGCGCCCACCACTTCAAGGGCAGTGCCGGAGCCGTCAGCGAAGACGGCGCGTCCCTTCTGGGTCCCGGACACGACGTGGGCGTTGGTCAGCAGATAACCATCCTCGGTGAAGAGGACAGCCGATCCGGCGCCGACCCGGAACCGACCGTTGCGCCGGTTCCCAGTCATCTCAATGGCAGCCACGTGGGGCGTGACGGTCCTGGCCACCCTGATGACCGTCTGCGAATAGGAGTCAAGGACCGTGCCGTCGTCGACGGGTTCCGGTTCGTTTGCAGCCGCCGTGGACATGGCATGCCTCCCTACCGCTGGTTTCGAATCACTGGATTCGTGATACCTGTCACAACCCCGGCGGCATGGCGCGTAGTCCCGTGCGGGCTACGCCGTGGGTGAACAGCTGCACGCGGACCAGTCCGAAGCTCCAGCGCCAGGAGCTTAAACAAGGAGCGCCCGGACCGAGGTCCGGGCGCTCCCCGTCAGGTAACGGGATTTTGTGGAGATGGGGGGAATTGAACCCCCGTCCGATGTCGTGTTGTCAGGGCTTCTCCGGGCGCAGTTTGCGTCGGATTTTCTCGGCCCCAGCCGTCCTGCAAACAGGCGGCTGATCCGGGCCCAGTCATCTAAGAGTCCCGTTTACTCCGATGACGGGAGCAAACAGCAGTGGCTATCTAAATGACGCCAGGATCCGGGGCGATAGCAACCCCGGGCTGACGGACTGAACTACTGTTTAAGCAGCGAGTTCGAAGTCAGTGCGCTTAGATTCGGCACTTATTGGTTTGCAGACAGCGTTTACGAGATAATTCTGCATCCTCGGCCCGCTTCACCTGTCGCGACTAACATCGTCGAAACCGATCATCCCCGTATTTTGTTACCAAACCGGCCTGGCGCAGGTCCACGACCTGTTCCCTGCCGGACTACCAATCATAACGCATGGGGGCGGCAATTCATTCCAACCTGCACCGTGCGTCGGGCGCGCAGCCCTAGCGCCGGTTCCGCTCCCGCATGACACGCAGGGCCTCGCGCTTGTCCTGCTGCTCGCGCAGGGTCTGGCGCTTGTCGTAATCCTTCTTACCGCGCGCGATGCCGATTTCCACCTTGGCCCGGCCATCCAGGAAGTACAGCTGCAGCGGGACGATGGTGAAACCTGATTCGCGGATCTTGTGCGAGATCTTGATGAGTTCCTCGCGGTGGAGCAGGAGTTTCCGCCGCCGGCGCGCCGCATGATTGGTCCAGCTGCCCTGGTTGTACTCGGGGATATGGATGCCTTCCATCCAGAGCTCGTCGTTGTAGAACGTGCAGAATCCGTCGACCATCGATGCGTGGCCTTCGCGGAGGGACTTCACCTCCGTCCCCATGAGCGCAATGCCAGCCTCGTAGGTGTCCAGGACATGGTAGTCGTGCCGGGCCTTCCGGTTGGTGGCCACGACTTTACGGCCACTTTCTTTGGGCACGGTTCAACTCCTCGGTTCTCGGTACTGGCTGTTCCGGCGGCACCGGAACAAAGTCTTACTATTCTACGGCAGGTGCGTCGCCGTCCCCGCGCCGCCAGGCGGCCGGTGCCCCCGCGTCAGAGCAGGCGCATCGGGTCAACCGCCTCGCCGTTCAGCCAGGTCTCAAAGTGAGAGTGGCAGCCCGTGGAGTTTCCGGTGGTGCCCGAGTAGGCGATGAGCTGGCCCTGGCTTACCTGCTGTCCCACCGAGACCACCACGCTGGTGTTGTGGTAGTAGATCGTGGTTAGCGAGTTGCCCTGGACCACGCCGTGCGAGATCTTGACGTTGTTTCCGCCGCCGTCGTCCCCCCAGCCTGCCGAAAACACCGTGCCCGCTGCGGCCGCGTACACCGGCGTGCCGCAGGCGGCGCCGAAGTCAATGCCCGTGTGCATGTAGCCGCCGGTGCCGTAGAAGTCGATGGTTCCGGGCGGCGTCGCACGCCATCCAAAACCGGAGGTGATGGGTACGCTGTCCGGGAACGGGTGGCGGAGGCCAAAGGCCGACGGCGGCCCTGCCACGGGCGGCACGTACGGCTGCACGATCCGTGCGCGGGCTGCGGCTTCAGCATCCCCCCGGGCCCGGGCCTCAGCCTCGGCGCGTGCCCGGGCTGCTGCGGCGGCGGCCTCTGCTATGCGGCGCTGTTCGGCCAGCCAGGCCTCACGCAGCTTGCGGTCCCGCTCAACAATTTCGGCCGCGACGGCCTGCTGTCGCGCTTTGACAGTGGACAACTTCTTCTGGATGCCGGGCTTTGCCGCCTCCAGTTCATTATTCAGGCGCGTGGTGTCAGCGATGAGCTTGTCGACCCTGGCCTTCTTCGCGGCAGCCTCGTCGCGGGCTACCTTCTCTTTGGCCAGGGCAGCGTCGGCCTGCGCTTTGAGGTCCTTGATCTCCGCTTCGACAGCCTGCAGGCGGGCCTGCGAGTTGACGTTGGTGGCGTTCTGCTGGGTCAGCTTTTCCATTGCGGAGTTCTGGCTGCGCAGCGCCTGGTCGGCCATGCCCATCGTGTCTGTGAGGCTGCCGGTGTTATTGGAACCGAAGAAGAGGGTGAGGTCTGAGGGCACGCCGCCGGATTTGTAGGCCTGGGTTGCGATCTGGCCGATCAGCTTCTTGGTGCTGGCGATCTTCTGCTTGTCTGCATCCAGCTGCTGGGTGATCTTGGCTTTGTTCTGCTGCGCGAGATCCACCCTGGCGGCGAGGGCTTCTACTTCCTTGACGGCACTCGCGACGCGACCCTGGGCCTCAAGCAGAGCCTGCTGGGCGCCCGGAAGCTGTCCCCGGAACATGACGAGATCCGCGGCCGACTTGGAGATCTTGGCATCGACGAACTCCAGGGACTGCTGGACGCGGGCGGCTTCGGCCTTCAGTGCGGCCTGCTGGTCCTCAAGGTCGTCCGCGAAGGCGGGAGCAGATGCAGCCAGGCCGGCCGCCAGCACCACTGCCAGGGCCGCACTGACGATCCTGAACTGACGCCCGGCAGGGGCGCAAGACAAGGAGCGGCCGGGCTGTGCCGTCATGGGGGATCCTTCGGTATTCATGGCCTACACCCTCAAGTATCGGCGGAGCGTGAGGAGAGATGAAGTGCCGGCCAGAACAACACCCAGCCCGACGAGGGCCGGGGCGAGGAGCAGGGTCTGTGCCGGCGAGATGAACGCCGTATCCGGGTACTGCTTGGACAGGTACTCGCCCAGGAAGAAGTGGGCCACCGCCCACAGCGTTCCGGACGCGAGGGCGGCGCCGATGACCGCGGCGATCACGCCTTCGAGGATGAAGGGCAGCTGGATCACTGTCTTGGACGCTCCCACGAGCCGCATGATCCCGGTTTCCCGCCGGCGGCTGAACGCCGAGAGCCGGATTGTGGTGGCAATAAGCAATATGGCGCACACCGTCATCACGCCCGCGATGATCACTGCCACGAGCGACGCCGCGTTCATCACGGAGAAGAGCCGCTCCAGGACCTGGCGCTGGTCGATGACAGTTTCCACGCCCGGCTGGGAGGCGAAGGTCTCGCTGATGATCTGGTACTTCTCGGGGTCCTTCATGTCGATCCGGAACGAGGCCGGAAGCTGGTCCGGCGTCACCGAATCGACAATGGGAGAGTTCGAAAACTGCTCCTTGAAGTGCTTGTACGCGTCGTCCTTGGACTCGAACTGGAAGTCGTTGATGTACTGGGCCACTGCGGGCGATTCCAGCAGGGTCCGCACGTTGTCCTGCTGCTCAGCCGTCACCGGCCCCGAGGCGCAGCCGGCCGCCGTCGACCCTTCACCGCAAAGGAAGATGGCCACCTGGACCTTGTCGTACCAGTAGCCCTTCATCTGGTTGATCTGGAGCTGGAGCATCCCGGCGGCGCCCACGAAGGTCAGGGACACGAAGGTCACCAGGATGACGGAAACGACCATCGAGAGGTTGCGCCGCAGGCCGCCGCCGATTTCGCCGAGGATGAACTGGAGCCTCACCGCCGGCCCTCCCCTGCCTGGTCGCGGGCCGCCTCGTCGTCGCGTCCGCTGGCGTCCTTGAGCCTTCGGGACTGTCCGACCACGGGCATCATCGATGTGTAGAGGGCGCGGGCTTCGTCGCGGATGACCTTGCCGTTCTTGAGCTCCACAACGCGCTTGCGCATTTCGTTCACGATGTCGTCGTCGTGCGTGGCCATGACCACTGTGGTGCCGTTCTGGTTGATCTTGTCCAGCACCCCCATGATGCCCATGGACGTGGTGGGGTCCAGGTTGCCGGTGGGCTCGTCGGCCAGCAGGATGCCGGGGCGGTTGACCACAGCGCGGGCAATGGCCACGCGCTGCTGCTCACCGCCGGAGAGCTCGTGGGGCATGCGCTTCTCTTTGCCCTCCAGGCCAACGGTTTTCAGCACCTCGGGAACGGTGTCGCGGATGACGCTGCGGCTCTTGCCGATGACCTGCATGGCGAAGGCGACGTTGGCGAAGACGTTTTTCTGCGGCAGCAGGCGGAAGTCCTGGAACACCACGCCGATGCCGCGGCGCAGGCGGGGTACGCGCCAGCTGGAGATGTTGGCAACGTTCTGGCCGGCGACGTAGACCATGCCGGAGGTAGCGCGGTCTTCCTTCAGGACCAGGCGCAGGAACGTGGACTTGCCGGATCCTGACGCGCCGACGAGGAAGGCGAATTCACCACGGTCGATTTCAAGGCTGACAGAATCCAGGGCAGGCCTGGCTTTCTGGTCATAGACCTTGGTGACATTTTCGAAACGGATCATGACCCTAAAACCCTGCAGGACACGGCTTTTAAGGGCATGGTCTGCAACCGGTGCGGGGGCTTTCGCTAGGGGGAAGGAGAGCTCCGGCCTCTCGACTATACGCACGGGCTGCCATGCTCACGCGGGAGTCAGAGGGGCGTGTCGCGGGATTGGGTCCCTTGCCCTTGATTCGCCTAGCGTTCGGCGTTGCGGTTGTCAGTGCGCCAGCGGATCCCGGCTTCGATGAAGTCGTCAATGGCGCCGTCGAACACGGCGGAGGTGTTGCCCACCTCGTGCTCGGTCCGGAGGTCCTTGACCATCTGGTACGGATTCAGGACGTAGGAGCGCATCTGGTCGCCCCAGGACGCCTTGACGTCGCCGGCGAAAGCCTTCTTCTCCGCGTCCTCCTGCTCCTTCTTGAGCAGCAGGAGCCTCGACTGGAGCACCCTCATCGCAGCGGCGCGGTTCTGCAGCTGCGACTTCTCGTTCTGCATGGACACCACAGTGCCGGTGGGGATGTGCGTCAGGCGGACGGCGGAGTCGGTGGTGTTAACCGACTGGCCTCCGGGCCCGGACGAGCGGAAGACGTCCACGCGGATTTCGTTGTCCGGGATGTCGATGGAGTCTGTCTGTTCGATGAGCGGAATGACTTCCACGGCGGCGAAGGAGGTCTGCCGGCGTCCCTGGTTGTCGAACGGGCTGATCCTGACCAGCCGGTGTGTTCCCGCCTCGACGCTGAGCGTGCCGAAAGCGTACGGCGCATTGACCTCGAAGGTGGCGGACTTGAGGCCGGCTTCCTCGGCGTAGGAGGTGTCCATGACGGTCGTGGGGTAGCCGTGGCGCTCCGCCCACCGCAGGTACATGCGCAGCAGCATCTCGGCGAAGTCCGCGGCATCGACGCCGCCGGCTCCGGAGCGGATGGTGACCACGGCCTCCCGCTCGTCGTACTCGCCGGAGAGCAGGGTGACCACTTCAAGGTCCTTCAGCGACTTGCGGATTGACTCGAGCTCCGCCTCGGCCTCGCCCATGGAGTCGGCGTCGTCCTCGTCCTGGCCGAGTTCCACCAGCACCTCAAGGTCATCGATGCGGGAAGCCAGGGTGTTCAGCCGTTCCAGCTCGGACTGGCGGTGCGACAGCCGTGAGGTGATGACCTGGGCGGCTGCGGGGTCGTCCCAGAGGTTCGGCTCGCCGGCCCGCTCGCTCAGTTCTGCGATCTCTTCCTTGAGAGCCTCGACATCGGTGACATTTTCGATGGAGGTATAGGTGCCGCGCAGTGCGCGGATTTCTGCAGCAAAATCAATTTGAGCCATGGTTGTTTAAGCGTACGCTATCCGCCCTCACCGGCCGCGCGGGCAGCAGGTGCAGCGGGCCTGCGGCCCGGCTACCGGGTCAAGCGCGATCGTGCCGTTGATGAGGCTCCAATGGTGATGCCGTCCGGGATGAGGAAATTGACCACCGGCGGGTGCACGGTGGCGCTGAGAACCACGACGGCGGTGGAACCGTCAGGTGTCCCGGTTCCGGCCGCAACGGCCAGTCCGTCGACCCGCCCGAAGGCGCCGTTACGGCTGAGATAGTCGGCTGCAACGTTCCGGACCCTGTCACCGTTCAACACCGCCGAGGGAGTGCCGCCGGCCGTTTCGACCTGGCCGAGCGTATAGGAGTCGGCGGCGGCCACCGAGGCGCCGTCCGCCAGCGACAGGAGCTTCTTGTGCTCGATGTAAAGGCTGGACGCCGCCATGACCACGGTGCTGACCAGCAGGGCCAGCATGACGAATCCGATGATGAGGACTGTCATTTGCCCGTCCTCGTCACGGTTCGTTTGCGCTGATCCGGCTGGGGCGCCGCCGGCCGCAGGAGGCGTCAACGGAACCTGCCCACAACCTGGGTGGCCGAAGCGCTCAGCTGGCCGGCGTTGAGCCGGAGTGCTTCCCCGAAGGGCACGAAAGGCAGCGGCACGGTGAGCCGCACGGTGACCGTGACGGCGGAGCCCGCCGCCATGCAGCCGCCGCCGGAGTCGCACAGAATCTCGACGCTCGCGTCCCCGGCGGGATGGCCGTAATCGGCAAGCGCCAGCATGGTGGCCTGTTCTGCTGCTGCCCGGCCCGACGATTCGTCGGGCTGGGTTACGAAGACCTTGGCCGCCTGGTCAGCCGCCCCCACCACCGCGAATGAGCCGCCTTGGATCTGGCCAACCGTGATGATGAAGTAGACCACGGGCACCAAGAGGAGGAGCCCAAGGAAGGTGAACTCGACGACCGCACTCCCCCGCTGCCCGCCGTCGTCCTCTGGGTTTTCCGGGCGGCGGGCGCCGAGTGTGCCGGTGCTCCTCCGGCCAAGGCACAGAGCCTCCCGGACTCTGCCCGCGATGCTGCTGGCGAAGTGCCGCAACCTGCGGTCAGCCCGTGATGGCGGCATGTCCGGTGACCTCCAGCCCTTCGCGCGGACCGATCAAACCGAGGACCGGCAATGGGGCCCTGACGGTCACTTCCAGCGTCCGGAGCCCTTGGAACGTAACCTCACGCGTTTCGATGTCGCGGGCAAAGTCCGCGCTGAGCGCCGTGCCGATGAGCTCGCCTGTGCGGCGCCTGGCGTCGTCGGCGTTGCGGTCGGCCAGGGTTCCGTACCTGGCGCCGGACGCCGCAGCATCGATGAGTGTATTCCGGACGTGCAGGATGAGCGCGAACTGGATGATCGACACAAAGAACATGGTCAGCAGGGCACCCACGAGCACGAAGTCAACCACAGCAGCACCGCGCTCCCGCCCTGAGGTGTGCGCGGCGGTCCCGTCCACTGGCTACTTTCCGACCGTATCCATCGCCTGGTTGAACATGGCCTCCAGGGCAGGACCAGCCAGGGCCAGCAGGGCGGCAACAAGTACCGCCGACATCAGGGTGATCATGACCCAGCCGGGCACATCCCCGCGCTCAGAATGGTCCGCGAAGGTCGAAATCTTCCGGGGGCGCGGGACGGCAGCCAAGGAGTGGCTGATCAGCGCCGCCACCGCAGCAACAAGTGCAAGTCCGTGCCTGGCCATGAATGTCATGTGCTTCCCTTTTCTCCGAGTTAGGTTGTTGTTGGGCGAAGCCGCTGCCGGCGGTTGCCGGCGCAGCAGAGTCAAAAATTCAGGCTGAGTGCCGCTATTCCGGGGAAAACGGCAAACACCACTGTCAGTGGCAGCACGCCGAAGACAAGCGGCACCATCATCGCGATTTCCTTCTTACCGGCGGACTCCATCAGCTCGCGCTTGGCGGTATCCCGGACGTCCTGGGCCTGCGCCCTCAGGACTTCGGCCAATGGCGTTCCCCGCTCCACCGCCACGATGATGCCGTCAACAAAGCGGATCAATGGCCCGAGATCCGTGCGGGCGGAAAACTCCTGGAGCGCCTCCACCAAGGGCTTCCCCGCCCGGGTTTCGGCCAGGACCCTGCTGAATTCCTTGGACAGCTCGCCCCTGGCTGTCCTGCACACGCGGTCGAGGGCACCGGTGGCGCTTTCCCCTGCACCCACCGCGAGCGCAATCATTTCCGCCAGGCTCGGGAACTCGGCCAGCATGCGTTCCTCCCGCCGCCGGATCTGCACACCCAGCCAATAATCACGGAAGAGGAATCCGCCGATCCCACTGCCCGCCGAGACCGTGACCGCCAGGACAGGACTGAACCTCCCGGCCACCGCTGCCAGCGCGATGACACTGACAGCGGCGATGAATGCGCAGAGTGCCCAGAAGAGCTGCTGGGCCCGGAAGTCCAGGGGCGACTTATCGATTTGTGCCTGGGCGAGCCTGCGGCTGAGGGCTGCGGAGCCAAGGTTGAACCGGGCCAGTTTGGCAGTGGCTTCCCTGATCAGCGGGCGGAGTATGCGTTCAAGGGGACCAAACGGCGTGAGGATACGTTCTTCTGCCTGCAGGAGCCTCGATTCGAGGTTTTGGGCCCTGAGTTGCGGTTCTATGCGTTCCACGAAACTGACGGACCGCATGAACGGCAGCCTGACCAGGAGGAGCCACAGGCCAGCTCCGAGGAGCGCGCCACAGACAATCGCGGCCGCTGGCACGGTAGTCACCGTAGCACCCGCTCTTCCTCCGGGAGGGCTCCGATCTTCAGCATGACCGAGTAGCACACCAGCGACACCACCAGGCCGCCCAGCAACACGGCCGCTCCGATGGGGGTGTTGTACGCAGCCACGGCCTCCGGACGGCTGACCAGCAGCAACATGACGATCCACGGGGCGGCGACGGCCAGCCGGGCAGCATTGACAGTCCACGACTGCCGGGCTTCCAGTTCGCTGCGGGTCCGGGCGCTTTCGCGCAGGAACTCGGCCAAGGTGCCGAGCAGTTTGCCGAGATCGGAGCCACCCACCTCCCTGGTAAGCCTGAGTGCCTCGATGATCCTGTCTGCTACCGGGTCCGCCAGCCGTTCTTTGAGCCTGTTGAGAGATGCATCGAATTGGCCGCCCGAGCGGTAATCGGAGCCGAAGTCGCGGAACACGTGCCGCAGTTCCTCGGGCCCCTTGTCGCCCAGCTGTATCAGTGCCTCCGGGAGGGACAGTCCGGCCCGGATGGCCGACCGCAGGTGATCGACGACGTCGGGCCAGACCCGCCGCAGAACGGCGCTGCGCCGCTTGGCCCGCCATTTCACCACCGCCACCGGAAGCCAGCCGCCGAACAGGCCAAAGCAAACGGAAATGGGCCACGACCTGCTCACGGCGAAGAACGTCAGCGTCGCAAAAGCGCCAAGGCCCAGGCAGCTGCCGATGAGCCCGGCACCGGTGACCTTTTCAATGCCGGCAGACAGCAACAGGTCGTGAAGTCGGCTCGTCCGCGGTCCCCGCTTGGGGCGCACGGGCTGGTCCCATGCCGACCACCAGATAAGGAACAGCCCGGCACCTGTCAGGACTCCCAGCAATGCAGCCATCAGCGCGGGTCCAAAAGCGCCGCAACCTCATAGCCGGCCCTCGCGAATTTTTCCTCAGCCGGCATGGTGTTGGCCGTGGGCTCGAGCAGGCCGCCGACCATCGAAAAGATCATGGAGGACTCGATGATTCCGTTCTCGACCCGTCTGCCCAGCGAGAGGATTTCCGTCACCTGCCTGCGCCCGTTCGCAAGGCGGCTGCAGTGAACCACCAGATCAATGCAGGAGGCCACGGTCGGAACCACAAAGGCGCTGGAAATGTTGTCTCCGGCGAGCAGCGGCAGCGTGCACATCTTGGTCACGGCGTCAGGCGTAGTGCGCCTATGACGTGTACTTTCTTAAGCCTCTCAGGGCGCCCGCTCCCAACCCTCCACTGCCCAATTTGGCGCGACGTCCTCCCTACTGCCCCTAGAATCGCAGGGTGATAGAACCTTGGGCTGATGCGCCACTGAAGGACCCAAACCACGACAAACTCGACCGGGCCCCGTTTGTTGACATGGTAGCCAAGCTTATTGATGGTCTTGCCGATAGCAATGACAGCACCGTTCTCGGATTGGTGGGGCCATGGGGTTCCGGAAAGACTACAGTCCTTCACTATGTGAGGCACCGCCTGCACAAATCCATCAAAGTGGTCCGGTTCAATCCATGGTCCTTTGAGGACGAAGCCGGACTGCAGGCAGAACTGTACTCGGCAATCCTCGAGGCTTTTCCGGTCGGGTCCCACGAGAACATCCGCACGAAAGCTCTGCGGTTGGTGGGACGAGGTGCTCCAGCTTTGAAAGCCATCCCCGTGGCTGGTTCGGCCGCTTCTGAAACCCTCACGGCATTCCTACCAAGTAAGTCTTGGGACTCGGCCTTTGAAGACCTTGCAAAAGCCATCAAGGAGGCCAGTGTGAAAATCCTGGTTGAGGTCGATGACGTCGACAGGCTGCAACCAAAAGAGCTTCTGGCCTTGATGAAGACGGTTCGATTGCTCGGACGCCTACCTAGGGTCAACTACCTCATGGCCTATGACAGAACATCGACAATCAATACTCTCTGCAACGCCCTCGGAACCGGCCGCCGAGGCGCTGAGGACTACCTCGAGAAGATTGTTCAGTACCCGCTTCATCTGCCAGCCCCCCAACAGCACTATCTCCGAAAGATTGTCTTCAAGGAACTCGGGTCGCTTTTGGAAGATGGATCTGTAAGCGTCTTCGGCCCCACGCCCAAGAATCGCTTTGCATCGTTCTATCGGGATCACATGTGGACTGCACTCAGCACGCCGAGGGCCTGCCAGCGGTTCGCCATGCAAGCCAAGACGTTCCTGCCTCTCACCGGAGGCAACGTCGATCCGGCCGACTTTTTCGCGCTCACGTTCTTCCGCCTGTTCTTCGCAGAGCTGTACAACATGCTGCCGACGTGGAAAAACGATCTGACTGTGCGTCATGATGCGCCGGAACAGAGGGAAATTATTTCCCGAGAGGAGTGGGTGCTGCGCGTCAACCGCTGCGGTTTTCCTGACGAGGTGGCCGAGGAACTCGTAGATGCCTTGTCGGAGCTCTTCCCCCGCGCGGTTCCTCAGACCTTCAGCTCTCAAACGGCAGGTGGCCAATACCGGGCCGCCGATCGAGATTACTTTGATCGCTACTTTACGTTCTCTTTGCCGGCTGGGGACGTGTCAGATGTTCTCGTAAAACAAGAACTGGATCGCATCCTCCAAAACAAAGTCCCCTTTGGGGCCTCCTGTCCAGCAACCTTCGACCATCCCTTGGAAGATTTGCGCATGCTGGCCCTGCGGAAAGGTGCAAAGCACACTGTCTATGAGGTGGACACGAAGCCTCTCGTTCAGTACCTGAGTTTTGCCCTCTCCCGCAACCCGCTGGACTACGAATCGCCTTTGGACAGTCTGCGTCTCCGCTGCACCTGGATGGCGAAGCTCATTGACAGGCAAGGACATTGGCAAAAGCACGAGCTGGAAGAGTTCGTCGGCCGATTCTTCCGCCCTGCCGCACTGGGCACTGTCCTAGTACAGTCCCTGTCGTACTCCCGCGAAGGGACTCCAGGACCAGATCTGGAAACCATTAGTGAGGAGAAATTGTTCGAGCCGGGGTCATGTGCTGACGGGCTCGCGGCGCTGTGGTGTGAGCAGGCATCTGCGTGGCTAGTTGAGGAGTGGCTGAAGTCTGACACTGACGTACCAGACGTGGAGATCCTTGACGTTTGGAACTCGGTAATCCACTTAGGTGGGATCGAAACCCTCCAAGTGTATACAGGCGGAGCATTAACCTCAGGGGCTCTGACGCTGGCGCACTTGGCTTCTAGGTTCGTCGTGCCCCGCAAACTCCTGGGAGACTACCAGGCCTCTCTGTCAGCCCTCACATTGGATATGAGCAAGCTCGAAAACACCGTCCCTCGACACCTCCTGCTAACCATGTCTCTGGCCGCTGTCATTCCAGGCGCATCGGCGGATGGCACCCGGCCCCTCATCGGACGGCGTACCGAGCTTGGTGTTGAAGGCGTCAGGATCTGGAGAACTAAGCAATCGCCAGAGCCTCCGCTTCAAGGCGACGAGCAACCGTCCCTGAATAAAGCCGGCAGGGAGGCACTGCGCTGACCGAAAACTTGGCATCCGCCGTACCCGATGTGGTCAGCGAAGGTCCGGTCCGCCGGCCTCCACCACTTCATAGAGCACGCTGATTTCGTCGTCGACAACGTCTTCCTCGATGACGGCCTCTTCCGGGACGAGGTCGCGAACCGATTCGGATGCTTCCGCATCAAGTTGCGGGTACTTCTCAAGAAGGAACCGTCGTCGGTACTCAGTATCGGCGACGTCAACGACCCCCTCCAGGGTTGTCCAGTTGAAGGCCCCGCCAAGGGCTATGCCGGCTGCTGGTACAACCTTGCCGAGCCCCTGCTTGGTCAGACGACCGATGAATCGCTCCGTGAACTTCTTAGAGACCTGCGCAACAACCGACGTGTCAAGGAGGACAGCCCAGCTTTTGCCGCGGTACAGGGCTTGGGTGAGTTTTGACACGTCGGCCATGGCGGCATATTTCGCGCTGGTGGACATGGCCGTGCCGGCGTTCAGAACCGACATCACAAACAGCTTTTCGGCAGGATCTTCAGGATCGTAGCCGTAGAGCAAGGAAACGTGTCCGACGCAGCGGGAAGCCAGAGCGTGAACGACGGCAGCGTCGCCCAACAGGGCGCTGGTGATTGCGGTTCCTGAGGGCGCTGCCGCGGCACCGCCCGTGATGGCGATGGAGCCTTCTCCCCCCGTAATGACAGCACCTGCAGCAGCTCCTGAAGCTGCGGCGATAGCAGGGTAGATCCAGCTCGTTCCTTGGCCGCGGACAGCGTCAATTTCCTCGAGGTCGAGACGGCGCAGGTCGAAAAGTTGAGTTACGTCGTGGCCCTTCTTCCTGTGCTTCGCCACCACACGTGCTGGCGAGAGTCCTGCCCGCGAGACTTTCCCCACGGCCTGCCGCACCGAACCGAAAGCCGAACCACCCCAGTCCGACACGCCGTTAGGGATGGCTTTGTTTACCGCGCGGGCTTTAGTGCTCAACACACGCGCGCTTTTTGCAGCGAATTTTTGACCCCGCACAACGACCGCCTGCGCGCGCGGCTGGCTCTCCAGATACTGGTTGGCACGCTCCCCTAGCTTTTCAGCTCCGTTGGCCACCTGCTCGCCGACGTTTCGCATCGCCTGTGAGAGCGGGCGTCCCTTGAACTGCTGGATGTTATGCCAAGCGTTGAGCTCATAGGCCGAAGGTTCTGTCATGGCGCAAGTGTAATAGACCCCGGGTCGACGCCTGCTGCGCCACCCGCCCCTGGAGGTGCAAGCGAAGCTTACAGACTCGGGCCTCTTTGCCCACTGCCGTCGTATTTCCCGTGCCGG
The DNA here is from genome assembly GCF_059090205.1 of Arthrobacter sp. CMU6. Lineage (NCBI taxonomy): Bacteria > Bacillati > Actinomycetota > Actinomycetes > Micrococcales > Micrococcaceae > Arthrobacter > Arthrobacter sp. CMU6. The sequence continues at coordinate 98,691 of NZ_JBNHFL010000002.1, read as the reverse complement.
CAGAGTTGCAGCATCAACACTGCTTGCTGACGTTTCTCTGCATTAGGTTGGGGGCCGCCTTCACATCGAAGATCGCCGGAAGCCTACCCACGGTTTCCTGCTGCTTCCGCTACACGTCTTTCAGACGTATGCATAAACGAGCAAAACCTACGCCCGGGCGAGTAATTTGCTGACCCTAAGCGTCTGGGACACGGCCCACCCACTGATCTGTTTTGAACGAGGCCGCATCACGCCTTGCGCGTCCTTGAGGATAGGTATTTCCCGACCATACCCGGCCAAACCGGGTCCAAAGGGGACTCTCAGGTAGTATCAGGGGCGCGGGTCCCTGAGGCCTCAAAAGTACTGAGAGGACAGACATGCCCGAGCCTTGGCTCTCTGCTGACGACATCGCTGTTCATCTCGGCATCACGAAGGACACAGTCTATTCCTGGATCGCCGACAAAGGCATGCCCGCGCACAAGATCGGGCGCCTTTGGAAATTCCAAGCCAGCGAGGTCGACGACTGGGTCCGCGGTGGTGGCGCCGAGGCATCGCGACTCGGCCCCGACTGATTGGCTGTCCCCTTCGAACCGCCCCGACGTCGATGTCGGTCAGCCCATATATAGTGACCCACTGCTCAATTCCCGAAAGGAGGTCCCCGTTGACCACAAGCATCCATGCACACGATCGCTATGCACTGTCGTTCACCAGCGGAGGGCTCCTGGTACGCGAGGCAGACGTGATCGTCGCCGAGTATCTACGCTCGCGCGACTGGGTGACGGTACGTCATGCAGTCACCGGGCAGAACCTGCTGCAGGCGCGGACGACTTCGTCGAGTGTTCGCGTGACGCGGGAAACGATCCAGCGGCTGGGCGTCTTCGATGACTCGGAACTTGGGCTCCTCGCAGAGTCCAGTCTCACCGAGCGCTATCACTGGATGTGGGCCGCTGCATGCCGTCGTTATGAACTAATTGGTGACTTCGCCGAAGAGGTCGTTCGCGAGCGGTTCCTCCTGATGACCCCAACCCTCGCCATCGAGGACTTTGAGCGGTTCATGACGGGCAAAAGCTTGTGGCACCCGGAGCTTGACGAGTTGAAGCCTTCAACGCGCGCCAAACTCCGGCAGACCATCTTCCGCATGCTGCACGAAGCGGGCCTCCGCAGCGAAGAAGGAGCCATCGTTCCGGCGGTGCTCTCAGAGCGAGTGCACGAAGCCCTTGCTGCTCGCAGCCCGAGCGACATCCGTTTCTTCCCCACCATTCTGCCCTTGGAGGCGACGCGATGAGCACGACCAAGCGAAGCCTCACAAGTGATGAGAAGCACGTCTACGAGGTGCTGTGCAGTACACGGTTCTTGAAGATGGAGGGCCTCTCCAAGGAGGTGCCCTTCTTCATCTATCACTATCCGCCCGAGTGGGCGCCTGATGTCGATGGCCTGCGCGACCGCGTCATCACGAAACTCCGTAGCGACGACGGATTGAACGTCGTGGAAATCAACCTCTACGACCTTGCCGTGCAGCTGCTCACGGAACGTGGGGTATGGGATCGCGTCTTGGCAGCGGAACCGGACATGGACAAGGCGGAGTTCCGCGACATGTTGCAAGGCATGCTTGACCCTCACGATCATCTAGCACCCGCGATCCGCACCCGTCTCGACGCAGAGCCGAGCGACATGGTGTTCCTCGCAGGCCTAGGCGAGGTGTTCCCGTTCATTCGCACCCACACGGTGTTGGAGAACCTCCAGAGCGTCGTGACGGGTCGTCCGATGCTGGCGTGGTTCCCGGGAAGGTACCAATTCACTCAGGCCAGTGGTCACCAGCTGCGCGCGCTGAACCTCAGCGCCCGCGACAGCTACTACCGCGCCAAGGACATTCTGGAACAGGAAGCATAACCGTGACTACGATCAACGAAATCTTCGCCAAGCCGATCGGCCGGGCCATCGAGGGTGTCATCAAGGCCGATGACACATCGCACCTCGCCACCGAGGTCGAGGAGTACGTCCTCACGAACGAGGCCGCCAAGGGTCTTATACACGTCTTGGAGGCCTACACGAACTACACGAACGCCAACGGCGTCTGGATCTCGGGCTTCTTCGGTTCCGGTAAGTCACACTTGCTGAAGATGCTCGCGCACCTGCTCGGCGACATCGATGGCCACGACTACCCGCGTGCCAAGGTCTCCGAGTACTTCCGTGGCAAGGCCGACGACGCGTTCCTGCCCGCGCTGATTGAAAAGGCTGACCGCATCGCCGCGAAGAGCCTGCTGTTCAACATCGACCAGAAGGCCACGCTGATCTCGAAGGATCAGAATGACGCCCTCCTCAAGGTGTTCATGAAGATCTTCGATGAATCCCGCGGATACTACGGCAACCAGGGCCACATTGCCCGCTTCGAACGCGACCTCGCCAGCCGCGGGCAGTACAACGATTTCAAGACCGCATTCGAGCGCATCGCCGGTATCCCGTGGACCCAGGGACGCGAGCAGGCTGCACTCGAAGCCGGGCACATCGACCGGGCCTTCGCCGAGGTCAACGGCACCGAGAGTCCCGGCATCATTCGTCAATACAGCACCAGCTATTCAGTCTCGATCGAGGACTTCGCCGACGAGGTCGCAGCTTGGCTGGACCAGCAACCCGCAGGGTTCCGCCTGAACTTTTTCGTCGACGAGGTCGGCCAGTTCATCGGCACGAACACCCAGCTGATGCTAAATCTTCAGACCATCGCCGAATCCCTGGCCACCAAGTGCAAAGGGAGGGCATGGATCTTCGTCACCTCGCAGGAAGACATGGAGAAGGTCGGCGGTGACCGCACTAAGTCGCAGGCCAACGACTTTTCCAAGATTCAGGCCCGTTTCACAAACCGGCTCAAGCTCACTAGTCAGGACGTTGAAGAGGTCATCCGTAAGCGCCTGCTCGACAAGACGGATGTTGCTAAAAACGATCTGACGGCGATCTACGCGAGTGAGCACGCGAACTTCAAGACCCTCTTCGACTTCGTTGAGGGCCGCCACTATCCGAACTACCGTGACGAGACCCATTTCGTTGGCACATACCCGTTCGTGAGCTATCAGTTCCCGCTGTTCCAGTCCGCGATCGAGGGCATCAGCGACCACTATATATTCGAGGGGCGCAACAGCTCGGTCGGTGAGCGTTCCATGCTCGGTGTCGTGCAGGAAGTTGCCCGCGCGTTGGCCGACAAGCCTCTCGGGCAGCTCGCCTCATTCGACCAGATGTTTGAAGGCATCCGTGCCTCGCTGAAGTCAGCGAACCAGCGCGCGATCAAGGACGCGGAACGCAGTCCGTCGCTGCCGCCGCTTGCGATTCGACTCCTCAAGGCCCTCTTCCTGGTCAAGTACGTGGATACCTTCAAGGCGACGCCGCGCAACCTCACCGTGCTGGTCTACGACCGTTTCGGTACCGACCTCACGCAGCTCGGCAAGGACGTTAACGAGGCCCTTGCCGCGCTGGAAGCGCAGACCTACATCCAGCGCAACGGCGACGTCTACGACTACCTCACCAACGAAGAGCAGAAAATCGAGCAGGAGATCAAGAACGTCGACATCGACAATTCCGAGGTCTCCAAGAAGCTCTCCGACCTGCTCACCGGCTCGGTGATCAAGGCGACCAAGGTTGTCTACGGCAAGAACGGCCAGAACTTCCCGGTCGGGTTCAAACTCGACGGGCAGGCGATGAGCAAGCAACACGAGCTCGCCCTGCACTTCACCAGTCCCGAGACCGAATTCAGCCTGGAGCAGATCAAAGCCCACAGTGCCGGTCTCGATGAACTTCGCGTTGTGCTCCCGCCCGAGACCGACCGGATCCTCGCCGACCTGCGGCTCCTGCTGAAGACCGCGAAGTACGTCAAGCGCGCCCAAGGAGCCAGCCGTACCCCGATCGAGCAGACGATCCTGCAAATCAAGGGCACCCAGAACGCCGAGCGGGAGAACGAGATCGTCGAACGCCTCCGCACCGCTGTCGGCCGCTCGACCCTGATTCACAACGCCGGCATCCTTGATGTTGCCTCGGCTGACGCCGTGACTCGGATAAACGACGGCTTCCAGAAGGTCATCGCGGCGACCTACACGAATCTCACTCTGCTGGGTGGCATGAGCTTCACTGAGCAGCAGCTGTCCACGTTCGTCAACCCGCCTGAGGGCGGCCTGTTCGGGGAGACCGCAAGCCTCCTGGCAGTGCCCGGTGATGATGTCCTCGCGCACCTGGAGATGAGCGGTAAGCGCCACGTGCAGGTGACGATGAAGCACCTTATCGAGAAGTACACGACCAAACCGTACGGCTGGGACCAGTGGTCGATCGCGGCCGTGGTGGGCTACCTCGCTGGTGGATCAAAGATCGAGATCCAGCTCAACGGCAAGGTGCTCGCGCGCACCGAGATAACCCCAGCGCTGCGCAACACTCAGAGCTACCCGAACATGGTCATCGCCCTCCAGCGGGTGTTCGATTCGAAGGTGGTGGGTGCATTCCGGAAGTTCGTGATCGAGTTCACCAGCGACGGGGCGATCAGCAAGGATCCGCTGGAGCTTGCACGCGTGGGCAAGGAGCATCTTGACGCGAAACTCGCTGAACTGAAAGCCCTGCGCACCGGGTCCCGGTACCCGTTCATCGATCAGCTCGACGAGCCGATCCGGCTACTCGACGAGTTGAGCAGCAACAAGGCCGAGTGGTTCGTCACCGAGTTTGCCGGCGCCGACGACCTGCTCGACGCGAAAGACAGCGTGATTGACCCTATCAAGGCGTTCTTGCATGGAGCTCAGCGTGGCATCTACGACACCGCCGCAGCCTTTATCCAAGCGAATCAGTCCAACATCGCTTACCTTCCCGCCGAAGCCACCGGCGCGGTTGCGATCGCTCTAGAAGACCCGCAGATCTACCGGGGCAGCAAGACCACCCAGTTGGGAGTTTCGGTCAAGGCCCTGCAGGTCCAGCTCGGTGACGTGATTGAGAAGCAGCGCGCTGCAGCCACGGCGGACATCAGGGCACGTTGGGATCAAGTGCCCACCAGCAAGGCCTATGGCGACGCGACCGGGGCCGCCCAGCAAGCGGTGACACGCATGGCCCAGGGCGTACTCGACCGAGTTCAGCACGAGACACAGATCCCCGCGATCAAGAATTTGGCCTCGCGGTTCGCAGACTCGATCTACCCGCAGATTCTCGATGAGCTGGACGCGGCACGAGTTTCCCAGGTGTCGAAGCCACCGATCCCCGGAACCGACGCGAGTTCTGAGCCGACACCGGTGCCCGCCCCGGTCAAGCAGACCATCTCGATCAACAAGCTGGCGCTGCCCGGCGCCGGTCAGGTGCTCGAAACAGAGGGGGACGTCGACGGATACCTCGACCAGCTCCGCTCGGCGCTGCTTGCGACCATCCACGACAACAAGCGCATCACCCTCTAGGACCGCAACGATATGGACACCAAACCTCTGGAGCGTTTTGCCACGCAGGCACGCCGCGACCTCCTCGCCGCCGTCGACGCACAGGCCACCGCTGTACTTGCAGCCGGATCCGTTGCCCGCACCGAACGCGTCGAAGCAGTGAAGAAGCTCGAAGCCGAGATCACCGCACATGGTCGCACGCACGTGATCGACAAGGTCGCCTACACCTGGTTTAACCGCATCATCGCGCTCCGCTTCATGGACGCCCGCGGCTACACCCACGCCGGCGTCGTCTCGCCCACGCAGGGCCAGGCGCATGGCCAGCCGGAAATCCTCGCCGACGCCAAGCGCGGCAATCTCGATACCGACGTTGTCATCAACAAGAACACAGCAGAGGCGATCATCGGACTGCTTGACGGCACACGCCGTAGCACCGATGCCGAAGGCGAAGCCTACGCGCTCCTGTTGACCGAATACTGTCACTACTGGCACAAGTCGATGCCATACATGTTCGAACGCGAGGGCGACTACACCGAGCTGCTCATACCCACAGGGTTGCTCGCCGACGGCGCGATCCTCTCCCAAGCACGAAAGGTACTCTCAGAAGAGGTCTGTAATGACGTCGAGGTGATCGGCTGGCTCTACCAGTTCTATATCTCGGAACGAAAGCAGGAAGTCTTCGATGGATTCAGCGCCAAGGGCAAGGCGCGTAAGTTGGCTGGGCCCGACGAAATCCCTGCTGCGACGCAACTCTTCACTCCGCACTGGATCGTCCGCTACCTCGTCGAGAACTCGCTTGGGCGCCTATGGATGCTCAACCGGCCCACCTCACGCCTCGTTGATCAGATGGACTACTACATCGCCCCGGTCGACGAGGAGGATGGCTTCTCGAAGATCTCTGGCCCCGAAGAACTGACGGTAATTGACCCAGCCTGTGGCTCCGGTCACCTGCTTACCTACGCCTTTGACCTGCTCTATGCGATCTACGAGGAAGAGGGCTACGCGCCGTCTGAGATCCCCGGACTGATCCTCACCCACAACCTCCATGGAACGGAGATTGATTCTCGTGCGGGCGCACTCGCATCCTTCGCATTGACGATGAAGGCCCGCGAGAAGCAGCGATCATTCTTTAGCCGCCACGTCCGGCCAAATATCTGCGTTCTGGAGTCGATTACGTTTGCGTCAGCTGAGATCGACTACATGGCGACGCAATACGACATTGATGGCGCGAGTGCAGGGTTTTGGAACCAATTTGAGCATGCTGATTCCTGCGGGGCACTCATTCGGCCCGATAGTGCCGGCGTCGCGCGCCTCACGCAAGTCGTCACCGACAGTGACGGGAGCGTCGGTGACATCTTCATGGGGAGTATCGTTGAGCGGGCGCAACGGGTTCTGCTACAGGCGTCCTACTTGGCGCCGCGGTATCAAGTCGTCGTAGCAAATCCTCCGTATATGGGCAGCGGGAACATGGGACCAGAGCTGACGAATCTTGCTGGGTCTGAGTTTCCGAACTCCCGCCAAGATCTATGCGCGATGTTCATCGAGCGAGGCTTGGAAATGCTTGTTGCGGGCGGCAGAGCAGCCATGATCATGCCCCATTCGTGGATGTTTTTGGTATCGTTCAGTGCGCTCAGAACCAAGCTCCTTTCGAGAGCAACATTCGACTCGGTGCTACACCTCGGTCGCGGCGTGTTTGGCTCGGACTTCGCGTCGGTTGCCTTCGTAATGGGGCAGTGCCAGCCGACAGCTGGCTCCGTTGTAACGTACCGAAAGCTGTACGACCGAGCTCTGGCCGTACAGTCAAACGACGAATTGATTGCCAGATTCGCCGATCGATCGAGTGCAAACTCACTGGTCCACCAGCAGCGCTTTCTGGCAGTTGCCGGCTCGCCCCTAGTGTTTTCTCTTGGGGAGGAGCGGCTGGCCTTATTCGCGGACCATCCTGCTCTCAGGGACCAGGGAAAGGTCGCTGTAGGTCTGCAAACAAGTGACAACTCTCGGTTCTTGCGTTATTGGTATGAGGTGAGTTGGGGAAGAGTCGGGTTCGGTGTCGCATCGGGCGAGCTCGCGGCCGCGTCAAGTTTCCGTTGGTTTCCGTATAACAAAGGTGGTGTTCCTCGGCGTTGGTGGGGAAACCAGGAGCTCGTCGTGAACTGGGGTGGGGGTGGGCAAGAGATCTACGCTGAGCGGCCAAGAGCTGTCGTACGAAACCCGGATTACTATTTCCGACCATCGATTTCTTGGTCAAATGTGGGCGGTGTTCCTGCGTTTCGGGAGTACCCTGCGGGCTTCATTCCAGACTCAGCAGGATCAAGTTTTTTCCCGACTGATCGCGCACGGAGCCGGGGAATCATGGCGTTTCTCAACTCCGCGATCATGCGCGAGATTCTCGAAGCTATCGCGCCGACGTTGCACTTCGATGTTGGACAGGTAGGGTCGCTGCCTCTTCCGCGTTCGGTCGGCGCGAGCGGGGTTGCCGATGAACTAGTTCAGATTGCACGCGAAAGCTGGGCTGAGAGTGAGACTTCCTGGGACTTCCGCGCGCCACGGGTGCTTGCAGTTGGTAACGGAGCTTCTCTTCGTGAATCCTTCGCGGAGGTTCAGCGCGAGCGCCTCGTTACAACAGAAAGACAGACGAAGCTAGAGGCGGCGAATGACGCCGCAGCGCTTGTTGCTCTTGGGTTTGATCTCGACGACGCTCACCGTGGGGAGCAATCTCTTGGCGCTGGAAACAAGCAGAGTGACGCCAATTCAGGCAGCGAGGCTGCGCTTGTTCGAGATCTTGTGTCATACATCGTCGGCTGCATGTTCGGGCGCTTTAGTCTTGACGAGCCTGGTTTGATCCTCGCCGATCAAGGCGCGACCCAGCAGGACTACCTCGCCAAGTTTCCATCGCCGTTGTTCGCGCCAGTTACAGATAATGTGATCCCGTTCGTCGACGACGGATGGTTTGAGGATGACATCATCGAGCGGTTTCGACAGTTCCTGCGGGTCGCGTTTGGTGCGGAGCATTTCGAGGAGAACCTGCGCTTCGTCGAAGACTCTTTGGGCGTGAAGAGGCTGCGTGACTACTTCATCACCAAGACAGGCAAGTCGAAGTTCTACGACGATCACGTACAGCGATATAAGAAACGTCCGATCTATTGGATGTTTTCCAGCCCCAAAGGCTCGTTCAACGCGCTGATTTACATGCACCGTTACAACCCGTCGACGGTCCCGACGGTTCTGAATGAGTATCTCCGTGAGTACCGGGCCAAGTTGGAGGTCGCCCTCGCTAACGCCGAGCAGACTGCTGCTGCGGGCTCCACGAAGGACCAGAAGGAAGCCGACCGGCTACGGAAGGTGCTCGCGGAGCTTCGTGAGTACGAGCACGACGTCCTCTACCCGTTGGCAACTCAGCAACTTGCGATCGACCTTGACGACGGTGTGAAGGCGAATTATCCCAAGTTCTACCCGGCATTGAGGAAGATTGTTGGGCTGGAGGCGGCGGAGTGAGCATGGCGTCTTCGATCTCAGACCACCTCGCTGCACGCTTCGAGCAGCACCGCCTGGTGGTGTGGCACGATGTCGAAGGCAGTTACGCCGCCGACGTCGAGGCTCAGGCGCCGAACGGCGTGGAGGTGCTGCGTGTCCAGAACGATGAGTTCGGGGTTAAGTACCGCGTGCTGCGCGGCGAGCCCAGCACAAAGTTTCTGATCTATCGCAGCGGTCGTGTTGCTGAAGGGGCGGGAAACTGGCTGCTCGATCTCGAGCTCGCATACGGCGTTTTCACCGCAGATCGCGGCGCGCTCATGCGTGCAGACCTTGGCCTTACCGCGCCTGGATCCGATGAACTGATTGCTGGGCATGAGACGTTCTTTGGCGACGCGAAGTTGGTTTTGAAGCTTACGGCGTTGCTGGGCGCCGGCGATGATCTCGTCAAGGTCCAGGCGAAGATGTGCGCGGTCGTGCTCGGGCAGAAGGAACACAGTTTCTCTGAGCTGACTCGGACGCTGCTGGTGCAGCATGCCGCGGGCGACAGCGCCGGCTACGAGGCGCTCGTCGAACAGCGGCTTGCCGACTTCCATTGGGCAGGGGCCGCGAACATCTACGGTTACCACTCTGAGACGCCGAGCATGGCCGGGTTCGTCCTATGGATGTTCAAGCAAGCCCGGGGCGGGTTCGCGGCCACGACCTCGAACGCCGCGCGCAACATTGAGATCGACTTCCGTAGCTTCCGCAACGACCGTCAGAGCCTGGTCGCTCTAAAGAAGCTCGCGCTTCAGGCCGAAACTGATCTGGACTACGTCGAGCAGGCTAAGGAAGCGTCGCTTGCTGAACTAGTGGCCACCGACATTTTCGACGCGGGTGAGAGAGAGATCATCCGCCGATTGATCGACGGCATTGCCGCCCAGACGATCCAGTCGACTGACATTGCAGACATGATCCGCACCCGTCGCCGGGACAGCATTTGGTTTGACGACTACGCGACACTTTATGCGGCGCTCGGCGCTGCGGCCGAGCTGCTCCCTGCGATCCGTTCTGCACGGACCGACGTGTCGAGTTTCGATGATGGCTTCAGCCGTTACCGCGATGATCTCTTCCGCATCGACCAGCTCTACCGGCAGTACACGCTCGCGTCGCAGACCGCCGAGTTCAGGCAGCCATTGGAAGCGCTGAACGAGCAGGTAGAGAACGCCTACGTCACCGATTTCCTCTCCAAGCTCGGGATCAGCTGGCAACAACAGGTCGACCAGGTCGAGACGTGGAAGTCGCTCGCGATTACCTCGCAGAGTTCTTTCTACCACCACTACATCGCCCCGCAGGTGCGAGGTGGACGCAAGAAGGCCGTCGTCGTCATATCCGACGCGCTGCGCTACGAGGTCGCCGACGAACTGACTTCCAAGATTCGCGGCGAGAACAAGTACGACGCCAAGATCGAGGCCATTCTCGGGGTACTGCCCAGCTACACCCAGCTAGGGATGGCGTCGCTGCTTCCACACAAGACACTCGCGCATTCGGAGAACGGCGACCCTGTGCTCGTCGACGGTCAGCCCTCCAACGGCACGGCGAACCGCTCGAAGATCCTCAGCTCCGTCGGTGGCACGGCAATCCAGGCCACCGATTTCCTGAAGATGAAGCCCGCGGAGCGGCGGGATCTCTACGCAGCGCACCAGGTGCTGTACGTCTATCACGACACCATCGACGCGACCGGTGATAAGGCGGTGTCCGAGCACCGCACGTTCAAGGCTGCGGCTGATGCGATCGATGAACTCGTCGACGTCGTGAAGAAGCTGGCGAGTGCGAACGCGACGAATATCTTCGTCACCGCGGACCACGGCTTCCTGTATCAGGAGTCGAAGCTGGCGCCGCAGTTCAATCTGACCGTGAAGCCGCAGGGCGATAAAGTCGTGGTCGAGAACCGCCGTTATGTTCTCGGCCGCGGGTTGAAGGAAGACGATGCATTCCGCCGGTTCCTGCCCGAGCAGCTCGGGCTGTCGAGCGGTCTGGAAGTGCAGATCCCAAACTCGATCTGCCGGATCGTCAAGCCGGGTGCCGGGTTCCAGTTCGTCCACGGGGGTGCGTCGCTGCAGGAGATAGTGGTGCCGGTCATCTCGATCAACAAGGGACGTTCCGACACCGTCGAGCCTGTGAACGTCGACATCCACCCGGAGTCCGACAAGATCACGACCGGTCAGATCGTGGTGAAGCTCTTCCAGCAGAGCGCTGTCACCGATCAGCGCACTGCCAGGAAGCTGCGTGCAGGTCTCTACTTCGGTGATCAGCTGATTTCCAACGAGCCCGAGTTGCTCTTCGATGCCGAGAGCGCCGAGGGGCGTGATCGGTTCCAGACTGTCCGTCTGCTGCTGAGCAAGGACGCGGATGAGGCTAATAACCAGAGCGTGGAGTTCCGGCTTTCCGAACCTATTGGTGAAACCGGCGAGTGGAAGAAGTACAAGAGCGTCCCCTACACGCTCAAGCGCTCCTTCACCACGGACTTCGACTTCTAAGGAGCACTCTTGAGCGAGAACATCGACCTGACCCAGGTAGCGCCCGTCGAAGAAACCGACAACACCGCGCCCACTGAGGGTAGCGAGCCGAGCGAGTTGGATCGCAAGATTAACGAACACTTCGCAGGGGCCGTGGTCCGGAAAGACCTCGTCAAGGCGGTCAAGGGCAATGCGATCGTGCCCTCATACGTACTGGAGTATCTGCTCGGCCAGTACGCGGCATCCGACGACGAGGCCACGATCCAGGCGGGCATCGACACGGTACGCGACATTCTCGCTCAGCATTACGTGCACCGTAACGAGTCCGAGCTGGTGAAGTCGAAGATCAAAGAGCGCGGGCGGTACCGGATCATCGACAAGGTCAGCGTTACTCTCAACGAAAAGGACGACGTCTACAACGCCTCGTTCGCGAACCTTGGGATCAGCAGCGTGGTGGTGGATTCCGCTACCGTCAATGCCCACCAGAAGCTGCTTGTTGGAGGCGTGTGGTGCCTGTGCGACGTCGAGTACTTCCACACCGAAGACAACCGTGTGACGCCCTGGATTCTTGGTTCTCTCAAACCGATTCAGATGTCGAACTTCGATTACGACGGGTATCTCGATGCACGCGCGAAGTTCACCACCGATGAGTGGATCGACCTGCTGATCCAGTCGATCGGATTTGACCCCGACAAGTTCGGGCGCCGCGGCAAACTGCTGCAGTTGGTGCGCCTGATCCCGTTCGCGGAGCGCAACTACAACCTCGTAGAGCTGGGCCCCAAGGGCACCGGCAAGTCGCACATCTACTCGGAGTTCTCGCCGCACGGAATGCTCATCTCGGGTGGAGAGGTGACCGTGCCGAAGCTGTTCGTGAACAACGCAAACGGTCGCCTCGGCCTCGTCGGGTACTGGGACGTCGTCGCTTTCGATGAGTTTGCGGGCAAGAAGAAGCGTACGGATAAAGCGCTGGTCGACATCATGAAGAACTACATGGCGAACAAGTCGTTTTCCCGCGGTGTGGAGACGCTTGGCGCCGAGGCATCGATGGTTTTCGTCGGCAATACCTCGCATACCGTGCCGTACATGCTCAAGCACTCCGACCTGTTTGACGAGCTGCCCGAGACCTACCACGACCCCGCGTACCTCGACCGGCTGCACTTCTATATCCCCGGGTGGGAAGTCGACACGATCCGGAGCGAGATGTTCTCGACCGGATACGGGTTCGTCGTTGACTACATCGCCGAGGTCCTCAGGTCGATGCGCAATCTCGACTACTCCGACCGCTACCACAAGCACTTCAGGCTCGGATCCGACATCTCGACACGTGATCGCGACGGCATCCACAAGACCTTCTCTGGGCTGATGAAGCTGCTCTACCCGCATGACCAGGCGACCACCGCAGAGGTCGAAGAGGTACTGCGCTTCGCAATTGAAGGGCGCAAGCGCGTCAAGGACCAGATCCTCCGGATCGACGCCACCATGACGGAAGTGAACTTCGGCTATGAGTCACCCGGCGGTGGCTGGTCAGCGGTAACGACGCTTGAGGAAGACGAATACCCGACGCACTACCATCGACGCCATTCGCCAGCCCCAGCTGATGGGACTTCAGCCGAGACTAAAACCTCCACAGCGGCATCATCATCTCTTCCCGCACCCGCCACCGCCTCCCTTCCGGCGGAACTTTTCCGAGGACAACGGGATTTCCTGGACAACCAGCGGGGTGTCTCCTACGAGGAACTGCTTATGCCGTACCTGCGAGACGCAACAGAGATCGAGCTGCACGACCCGTACATCCGTATGGGACACCAAGGCCGCAATCTCGTCGAGCTGCTCGCGCTCGTCGCCGCGGCAAAGGACCCGGCGGACGAGGTCACCGTCAACCTCTTCACAGTGCTCGACGAAGACCCCGAGTACCAGACGAAGCAACTCCGCATGCTCAATGACATTGTTCAGGGGGCCGCCCAGCAAGGCATCAAGGTCAACGTGGCGAAGGATCCCGGCGGCCACGACCGCTGGATCCGGACCGACACCGGCTGGCGCATCAACCTCGGCCGCGGCCTCGACATCTTCCAGAAGTCAGACGGCGGCTGGTTCGACTTCGGCACGAGCCGTCAGGAGTTCCGGCAGGTGCGCGCCTTCGGAGTCACCTACATTCGCGAAGAGGGTTGACATCATCGACCTGATCGGCCGCATCGTGTCGCTCCGCCTGGAGACCAACCGGATGGTTGACGCAGTGCCAGGACCCGGGCTCGACTAGCACTGACTACCCCATGCAGCGGTACAGCTTCTGCATCACTCCGCGCTCTGGCCGCCTCAGCCTCGGGTGAGATTCTTATTCGGACCAGAGCATACTTCTGCCACCGTCGGCTTGGCATCGCAGCCGGCGCTCTGCTCTGCAGTGACTACTCGAAAACCTCCCCCCACTCATCGGCGCTCGCTCCGGACGGTAACGCCGGTAATGGTGTTACCCGTTACCGCTGTTACCCGATGGCCCAAAACTCCCGTTCCGATCCGCACTTCCCCTTCCCCGTTCCGGCTCCAGCCCCGAGCCGGAAGCCTGCCGTCGGCGACCAGTGTCTCCCGTAGCCGCTCCAGTGCCGGCCCGCGTTCATCCAGATATTCCTGGAGGCGGCCTCGGCCTGTTTCTCGGTCATGTTGATGAAATCGACGAACTTGGTCATGGCATCCCCTCATTTTTCTGGCTCGGGCTCACACCACCCACCACCCACTCATCCGTGTAGTAGGAGTAGGGAGGCCCGTCAGGGCAGTCAACAGATGTTGCAATCGCCGACCCCGACTCCAGTTCGAACCGCACGCAGGCGCTGACGGTGCCCTGCTTGCCCCACCAGCCTCCGCTGGTCGTGAGGTGCTCGCGCTAGTAGTGCTCGGTGTAGAAGTCCCGTCGGGGGCCCAGCCGTAGGCGTAGTGGCCGAAGCTCCGATCTTCAAGCCTGGAGGACACCAGCGCCCTGTCGGTTGTGTCCGTGGCCGCCGTGAACCTGGACGAACCACGCTTTGCCTTCCGCAGCCTGTTCCCGGATGGCGGCACGCCCGAGCTTCTCGACAGACGGCGCGACGCATGACGCTATGGTCAGCAATAAAATGCCCGCGGCAGCGAGCTTCAGGACACGTGTCATTCTTCCCCCACGAATCGTGCCCAGCCTATCCGCCGAAGTGGTTCCCTTTTAACTGCTCCCAGAGCGGAACATGCGTAGATCAGCCACGGGCTGGCAGCGTGCCCATGTCGATGTAGCGGGACCTGCCTTTCGGGGGCTTCGTCACGGCGGCGGGCATCGGCTCCTCGGCGCCGTATTCCTTCAAGTAGCGGTAGAGGGTTGCCCGTGACCATCCGACTGCGTCCGCTGCCTGCTGCGCCGTCTTGCCCGTGGCGAGCAGGTTCCTCGCGGCGGCGACCTTGTTCTCCACCTTGACCGGGTCCGCCGGCCGCTTCCCGAACTTCACACCGCGCGACTGGGCAGCCATCACTCCGAAACGCACCCGCTCGTTGATGAGCTCCCGTTCGTACTCGGCCAGTGTCGCGAACAATCCGAGTTGGAGGCGCCCGGAGGCAGTCGAAGGGTCAACCCCGTCCACCAAGGAGTGCAGTCCTATCCCCCGCTTCGTCATCTCGTCGACGGTGTTCAGGACGTCGATCAGGGACCGGCCCAGCCGGTCGATCCGCCAGCAAAAGACCTGGTCGCCGTCGCGGGCGTACTTGAGCAGCTCGGTCAGGCCGGGACGTTCCTTCGCTGTTTTCGCCCCCGACATGTGGTCGATGAAGATCTTGTCCCTGGCGACGCCGGCCTCCTCCAGGGCAGCAATCTGCATCCGCGCGTCCTGGTCCGTCGTGCTCACCCTCGCGTACCCGAGTTTCATGCGCACATCATGTCACGCAGACCCTTGAGGGTTCTATGAGACATTGCGGTGAGACAGACTCTATGAGACAAAAAAGCCCATATAAAGCCTGGGTTCAGGGGTCTTCGGCTTAGTCACCCAAAGGTATAGTTCCTGAGACGCCCCAAGGTCGTGTTCTACGACCCACGGTGGCCTGTCCGGGTGTAGCCCGGCGGTGGCCCCGTGACCACCGCCGGGCCCCCCAGATGTGGAGCCACTGGGGTCAATTATGCGTAGGTCAGGGTCATGGTTACTGACTTCACGGTGAAGGTGCTGCTGCCAATAGCCTCCACAACGAATTGTTCTGTGCTGTTGCCGTCCGCGATTTCCGGCAGGAAGGACGGGTCGTCCACGCACAGGGTGCGTGTCGTGGTTGGTTCAGTGCCAACATTCTCGAAGCCAGGACCCGCGCCCGGGTCGAGGTTGTCCGGAGTGATGGTAAGACCCTCACCAGGGTCCAATAGATCGCCGGTGAAAGTGAAAGTCCAACAGGCCAGTTCAAGCCTGCCCGATGCTATCTTCTTAGCCTTCAACGTGAGCGAGTTACTCCCGGTCACATGAGGATCGCCGGATAGCTTCAGATCCTGCGTCTGCTCCGTGGAGGCCACAGCCGGTACTGAAGAAAGGGCTGTTAGTCCTAGGACTGCCGCTGTCGTCAAGAACTTGAGTGTCATGGAAGTCATCGTGAGTTTCCTTCGGTGCGTGTAGGCCAGCGCCTACAGAGTTGTCACTCGGATTGCTCGGCCGCCGGTGCATGCGCGGCAGCCGGCAAGGAGCCGACCGGCCCAGGGGGCCTGCGACAATCAAAGGGGAGGCCCTCTGTCTGGAGCGCCAGCTCCTAGGGAACTTGCCCGCAGCCCTGAGATCGCGCTCTTTGGATCGCATGCTGCTAAGACCCAGAGTACGGAGCTGGACCAGTTGGCCCTATAAGTACTTCTACGTACGCTTGGACTGGCGGTCAGCGCCGTACTCAGGACACCATTTCCCCGTGTCGCCGCAGCACACTTGCATCTAAAATTCAGGCGTGGCTCGTAATGATGGGCAGTACCGCACGTGGCTGGAGCTTGTTGGAGAAATCCTTCAACAAGAGCCTGGTATGTGCGGACCGTACGAAGGGCAACTCCTGGATCTCCTTCTGCAATCATTCAACGGCGCATGCTCTACGCGAAACTGCGTGAGCGCTGAATGGGTGGATCACGTGGTGGCCAGTTGGCCCCGAGATTATCTTCCTGATGCACCGCCCGGGGACTTTACCCCCGACGCGACGCGGCAACCGCTACTGCGCTGGTATGCCGTGACAGGGCACACGGGACCGCAGTCCCTTGGACGTATTCCTAACGCAGTAGCCGACAGCAGGCTAAAGGGGGCATGGGATGAGGTCGTCCGGCCCTGGGGCGCGACAAACGAGTTGTCCATACCGATACAGATGGGCGGAAACGACCAACAGGCATACGTGATCTCCCGCCCTGACCGTGACTTCACCGAGCAAGAGCTTGACTTGGCCAGACTGCTGCAACCAATCCTGACCGGCCTCGCACTGCACCGTGGGCTTGCCCCGACCAGTGCCGAAGCTTCCGTGCAAACTTCTGAATACCGTTTGACGCTTCGGGAGACGGCAATTTTGGCGCTGCTTAGCAAGGGGCTAACCGCAGAGAGCCTGGCGAGGCGGCTTAATATATCGCCGCGCACCGTAGAAAAGCACTTGGAACACGTATACCGCAAGCTGGACGTATGCGACCGTCTAATGGCCGTGCAAAGGGCATATGAGCTGGGATTGTTGGGACCGGCACCGGCCACATTTCTGCATAACCAACACCCAGGACCCGAGAAAATCCGCGAAGACGTCGACTAGGACGTTGCCCACCGGCATGGGCACCGCCATCGGGTGACAGGTTGGGCCACTAATTCAGGTTCATGCCGAACTGCCGGGTCAGGAGTGCCCGCTTGAAATGGGTCTCGGCGGCATCGACCTGCGCGGCCGGCGCGCTCGGCGAGAAGACCTGCAGGATGCTGAACTGGAAGTGCTGCCGGTGCCGGGCGTCGGCGGCGGCCAGCTCCCGTAGCGCGACATTGCCGCCGTGGCCATTCCTGGCATACTCGCTCCAGCGGCCAAAGAAGCGCTCGGCGCCGTCGGCCTTCCCCACGTACAGCCTGCCGTTGCTGGTGTCAGCGATGAGGTAAATGCCCTGCACGTTGCTGAGCGCCGTCCGCCACTGGACATAGCGGTCGTCGGTGATGACGGCCTGGAGCTCGTCGAAGCTGACAAGGAGCGAATCAAATCCCGGGAACGGTACGCTGGACGGGTCGGAGATCTCGACCACCGCCATGGACGTTGCCTGGTCACCCGTCTTGGCCCAGTTCACCGTGTCCTTTGTCCACTCGATCACCAGCCGATCCGCCAGGGCTGCAAACACCGGCGTGGGCCGCAGGTCGAAGAAGCGGCGAATCTCGGTGCGCTCTGCAAGCACCTCGCCGTGGTTCTCGTGCGCGGTGATGAACCGTGCGCGCCGGCCGGTCGTGGCGAGGAAGTTCAGCCAGAACCTTGGAGGCGTCGCCGGCAGCTTGCTGTTGCGGATGCCCTGTTCGCGCACGTACGGCAGTAGGTTTGGCCCCATCGCGTCCGCCCGGGTCGCCAACCCGTCCGGTTTGAGCGTGTGCCGGATGACCTGCACGTCCGCTGGCGCGAGCCCGGCAGCCTGGAAGAGATGCCCGAGGCTCAGTTCGCCTGAGTTGCCGTTATCCATGTCCTGCCTTCGTTTCGTTCATTTACAGCCCGGGTCCCGGAACGCGGACGACCGGGGCCACCGCCCCGGGGAGGCGTCGGCTAGTACTCCTCGCCGTATTCGTACTCCGGAAAGTCGAAGCAGGCACTGTAGCCCGAGACCCTCAGCTCTTCCGGGCCATCCCGAAAGGACACGAACAGGTGCGTGCCGTCGCTGTGCAGGAGGTCGATGCGCCGCGCCCCGTTCGGGGTCGTTCCGTCTTCCACCTTCCAGCCGTCCCTGGCCTCCATCAGCTCTACCACCTCATCGAGGATGGCATCGCGGTCCACGCCTGCCTCGACTTCGGCTACCGCGTCCCCGGTCCACTTGCGCCAGTCCCCGTCAGTACAGGGCATGAGGCTGGACGTGTCGTGGGCGAAGGTGGACAGCACCACGTCGCCGGGCAGCAGCCCCAGGATTTCCTGCTCCAAGGACATGACTTTGGATTTAGCTGATTCGAGGCTGACGTCCGTATTCTGTCGGGTTCCAGGCTGGCCGCAGGAAACCACCATTGCCAGGAGTGCTGCTGCTCCGGCCAGAAGCCACGCCGGCGCGGGTCTCGACGTACCGTTCACGGACACTCGCTCCCCCCAATTTTCAGCCCGATGTTCCTCGACCGAATATACAAGGCGGGGACGCCCGACCCGTCTCTCAACGCCCACCTGTCCGATTACTCCTAGACTGGCGCCATGGATACCACCACCCGGGACTACGCCCGCCTCCGCGAAGCTGTGACGGGGTGCCTGAACGCCCACGACCTGCTCGGGGTCCTGGACCTGGGCGCGCCGGCCGATGAGTACGACCCGGAGATGGCGGACTTCGCGCAGCTGCTGGCCGCCGGCGACCCCATCACTCCGGAAGTCGTTGCCGGCGTCTGGCATAAGTGGTTCGGTGACCCGTCGGAACAACCCGGACCTCCCACGGCCGAGATGGGCGCCCTGGCCAATGACCTCCAGGCCCTCTCCCCCTTCGCCGGGCGTTAGCCGGCGGACAGCTATGGCAGGCAAACACCTTCCAGGTGCCCCGGTCGAACACTTCGGGGAGCTCGTCCGGCCCGGGAAGTACGGACACCTCCTGACCCGGGAGATGTACGCGCTGGTAAACAAGAAGCCGTCGTCCCGATTCCCCCGGGAGATGTACACCGAGGCTCAGTGGGCCGCCGAGGCCTGGGCTTTCGAGGATGAAGAGCACACCATCCTCTCGGAGGAATACTGCACGCAGCAGCGTGCAGCTGCCCTCGAGAACTTCGACCTGAACATGGCATTCTTCGCCCGGCCGACGGGTTCGAAGCAGCCCTGACCGAGATGCTGCGCAAACACAAATACCTGCGACCCGTCACCGACCTGACCACCCTGGACGACGAGATGGGGATCTACGTGATGGTGCTCGACGGCTACAAGCAGGGCCTACATCGGCCAGGCGTGGGACATCAGGAAGCGGATAAAGCGGCACTGGAACGGCACCAAGCAGTTCGACCGGCTGCTGTTCCCGGACAAAGAAACCTCAGTCCTGTCCATCGACTCCTTCCGGGCGCTGGACACCACCCGCATCTTCGCGGCCAAGACGATCCGGGGCGAGGAACTTGAACAGCGCCTGGTCAACACCTTCCCGCCCGACTTCCTGCTCAACCGCGTCCCCGGCGGAGAAAGAATCATGGGGAACAGGTTCCTCCCGTCCGAGGTCAAGCGTCGTGCCCTGATCCCGGCAAAGGCGGTTGAGTCGCTGGAGAACTCTGCCTCAACAGGGCATTGATACGCTGGTTACCCCGTTTCAGAAGGGACAGAACATTGGGTCTCAAAAACCTCTTCAGACGATGGGGCACGTCCCCGGCGCCAACAGAGCACCTTGCAGTAAAGTCAGGGGCCGAAGAGGATCCCTTGCCGCCGGAACGCGAGAAGGATCTGCAGGCTGCCTGGGCTGAGCTGACCGAGGCAGCCAAAACCTCGGAAGTCCTCAACCTCCATGCCTGCACTCGGAATGGACGGCCTTGGACCACTGACCCCGAGGCCGTCAGAGCCATAGCCGCCGCGCTCCGTGAATTCCCCACGCCTGACGGTCAGCCGGCGCCATATGCCGGACCTTGAGTGAGTGACGTCACGAAGGGCCCGACAGGACCGCCTCCAGCCATGCGCTGACGCTGGACTCGACTTGTTCTAACCCGCCTGGCGATAGACTGCGCGGGAACCCAACAACCTTCCCGCCACCAAAGGACCACCATGGCCGCCATTGACCCCGACTACATGACGCTTAAATACAGTTGCGAGTACCGGGGTGTGCCGAGCCTTGACCACGATCCGTCCGACTTCACGATGGACTGGGAGGTGTCGATCGGCGGCCTTGTCTGGGACGAGGGCGAAGAGGACGGCGACGGCCGGGACGTCCACGTCGGCGACGCTACTTTCAGCGTCGTTCCGGACGCAGGAATGATCAATCTGTTCATGACCCTGGACGCCGTGGACCAGGGCCTGGCAAACGTCGCCGAAATGCTCACCATCGAACGTCCCGACTTGATGCCCAATGCCGGGATGGACTCGGGCGGCGACCTCATGGTGTTGACGTCGCTGTGGGTTGATCCGGAGTTCCGCGGCAACAAGATCGGTCACGCCATCCTCAAAGCCATCTTGGGAACAGCCGGCCGGGCCACCTCCCTGGTCGTACTGCAGGCCTCCCCTGTCCTCACCGACGGCGGGCCGCAGGAAGGAAGCCCCGAGCACGTGGCAGCGAAAGCGGCATTGCGCCGCTACTGGGCGGACTTCGGCTTTCAGGAGGCCGCCGGGGACTACCTCGCGCTCGGGGAGATGGCTGACGCCTTCGACGCCTGAGAGCCACTGCTCGGCCCTTCGTCAGCAGCGCGGTCCTCTCACCGGTACAGCATGACGACGGCCGTGCAGGCGCAGTCCTTCCCGCAGGACGGGCACAGAAAGCCGGCGGAGCTTTGCTCATCGGACCAGTACCCGGGGATGGACGCCACCTGCCGGAAGCCGGCCGCTTCCAGCAGCCCCTTCGATGACTGGCCCGCAGTGGCCCAGGAAGCGCAAAGCACCATGGCGCACCCTCGGGCGGTCATGAATTCCATGCGTGCCCGGATCATGACAGATCCGATGCCATACCCGCGCGCGCCCGGGACGACAGCAGCCGATTTCAGCTCCCCGACGAGGTTCCCGACCAGGTCAAGCCGAACGCCGGCAGCGCGGAGTCGCTCCTGCACCTCGTACAGGTCCCACTGGTTCAGGACGCGGGCAGTCGCAGCACCCAGAAGGCGCCCCGTGTTGTCGAGTGCTCGGACCAGGACGCCGTTGCCCCTGGTCAGTCGCTCCAGGTCTGAGGTGTGGACGAAGCCGGCGCCGAGGTGGCTGTTCAGGACCGACGCCGCCTCCGTCAGCGCCCCTTGGTCCGGACGGCTCCAGTCCAGGGTGATACTGCCAGGCTCCGTGCTGGTGGCTGGCAGATTCGTCATTACGGCAGCTTGCATAGTCGCTCTTCGTTGGTCGGCCGGCCACAACCATGGCCTCGTATACGAACATGCGTAGGTTCCGAACGGGGAGGTGGCCGGTCAGCAGACCACGTTGACCTGGGGTGCCTTACTGGTCCAGGTGTTGGTTGTTCCGGGGACTCTGTATTGGGCGTCGATGGAGTATTTCCAGACACCTCCCACCACACCGATCGTCGGGCCTGAGTCGTAGGTCGCGCCGGGCGTGAGGTCTCTGGTCACCTGCGTCACGCCGCTAGGGTCACTGATTCGGAGAATGTAGTTCGTGGCCTTGGGGACGTTGCCGTGGTTGGTCACCGTGACGTTCAGCCGGTACTTGCCGCTGTTTCCGATCGCCGTGCAGCTGGTGGAAACAGTATTTCCCACCGGCGCCGCCATCACGTGTGCGGTGAGCATCGTCGCCTGGCGGGCAGTGGAACTGCTGAAGGCGGCATGGGCGGCGGGCCCGGCAGTAAGGAGGCAGGCAAGAAGAGCCGCGGTGCGGATCAGCCGACGCCGGTGCTGCACTTTCCTACGGTCCCTCACTGCTTCCCTCTCATGCCTCTGCGGACAGTGTTGAACGTACTGTCCGCGCGCGTCCCGATCCCGGGCCGTCCTCTACCTTTCCGGACGAAGCTCAAGAAAGAATCAAGGGCTCATCTGGTTGTCCGCAAGGCGCCTCGATTTCCCGTTCCAACCGAGTGATTTAAGCCACAAAAATCCCTCTGACCTGCGGAAACGTAAATTCTTGACCGAACCTTGAGCCTACATGTGGTCCCTTCTTGATATGCGGGCGGAAAAGTACACGGAGGTCAAGCCAAATCCGGCAGCAGACCATAATTTTCGGCCGCCCCACTGGGGTGCCCGCCACCTAAAGGACTCACCCACATGGGCATCAGCATGAAAACCACCACCGGCAAGATCCTCGCCTCCGTCGCCCTGGTCGGCACCGCGGCCGCCGTCGCAGGCATGGGCACCTTCGGTGCGTTCAGCTCCAGCACCTCCGCCAGCCAGGCAGTCACCGCCGGCACCGTCACGATCGCCCTCGGTGCGCCCGGTGCGAACAACACCCTGAACGTCCCGGTCGCAGGAATCCTGCCCGGCGACACCATCGAAAAGCTCGTCACCCTCTCCAACACCGGCAACTCCGCACTGAACGCTGTGTCGCTGACGACCGACGCCGGAGCGACCGCCTCCGCCCTGACCACCGAAGCAACCGACGGCCTGCAGCTGCTCATCGAGAACTGCAGCGTCGCCTGGACCGGAACCGCCGCCCCCTACAGCTGCACCGGCACCAGGACCGTTGTCCTGGCCTCCTCACCGGTCATCGGCGCCAACCGCGACCTCGCCAACCTGACAGCGCTGGCGGCAGCGAAGACGGACAACCTGAAGGTTTCCACCACGCTTGCCAAGACCGCCCCCAACACCTCGCAGGGCGCCACCAGCACCATCGGTTTCACCTTCACCGGCACTCAGCGCACCGAGACGGTCAAGTAAGACTCCGCCTGCCCGGAACCACCCCCACCCAGATTCAAAGGCCCCGCAATGAGCACCGCACTGAAACTCACCCGACGCCCCAACGCCACAGGTGAAGTGCGGCAGATCAGCGTAGCCCTCAGATCGAACCGTTCCGGGCAGGCGGTAAACCTCCTCCGCCGATCGCTGGGCGTCATCACCACCACTCTGCTGGTCCTGGCGGTGGCCGCGTTCCTGATGCTCGCCATCGGCCCACGCGTCTTCGGCTACCAGACCCTCACCATGCTGACCGGCTCGATGTCGCCGCTGATCAACCCCGGCGACGTCGTGGTCACCAAGCCTGTCCCGGCCAGCGAGGTCGCCGTCGGGGACATCATCACCTATCACATCCCGGTCGAAGACCAGCGGGTGGAAACCCACCGCGTCACCGAGGTGACCGCCAACCCCGACGGCAGCATCTCCGTGCAGACCAAGGGTGACGCCAACAATGGTGTGGATCCCTGGCTGGCCACGATCAGCGGGCCCACCGTTGACCGGCACGTTGCCACGATCCCGCACATTGGCGATGTCATCAGGGCCGTCCGCCAACCGCTCGTCCTGAACATCCTCATGTACGGCGCACCCGCGGTACTCGTCATCGGTATGCTCGCCAGCATTTGGCGCAAGGCACCCGATGAGAAGCCCTCGGCCGCAGGCACGAATGATTGAGCACCGCATAGTCCTGGACCCAAACAAGATCAAGACCCTGGCCGAGGAGCTGGACAGCCCCGAGATCGCCTTGCGCTTCCTGCGGGACTTCCTCGGCATGCTCCCCGGCCGGCTGAAACGTATTCTTGCGGCGGTGGCCGAAGAGGATCCTGAAGCGGCCATGGATGCCATCCTCAGCCTGAAAATCACGTCCTCGATGACCGGATTACTGGAGACAGAAGCCAGCTGCGTCAGCCTGCAGTTCCTCGTCGGGGACCGGGATTTCGCGGGCGCACGCAAGGAGGCGAAGGCCCTCAGCTGCAGCATCCTGCATATCTACAACGACTCCCCCGTGCTGCTCAGGACCGCGCGGAACGACCTGGGTCTCTCTGCGGATTCCACCGAGCCCTGCCAGGCAGTAGGCGGCAACTAGGGCGTCCGGACGCGGTCCGCCAGGAACGAGGCAATTGCAGACCCCCGCGGCTCTGCGTCGCTGCCGGCTTCCCTTGCAACCTGCTCCCACCGGCGCAGCTCCTGGATGGCGAACTGCCAGGCGGCGACTGAGAGGGAAACGGTCAGCTCCTCATCGGCGGGCGGCCATCCGGCCCAGCCGTCCTTGCTGCGTGGATGGACACGGGCTGCTTCCCAGCCCGCCGTACGGATCTGCCGGCCCTGCTCCACGGCGCGTTCATCGCCGTCTGACGAGGCCATGGCGACGGTGTTGTCGATGGCCGCATCAAGCCACTGCCAGTCCCTGACGCTCATCCTCACTTCAACCGGACTTTCGGAATCGCCCAGTCTTGCGTCCGGCACGATCAGCCCTTGCCCTCGCCGTTGACCCTGGCTGTGGACTCGGCTTCCTTCCGGAGCTTCACGGAATATGGGAAGAAGTCCAGGGTCATCTGGATGCGGGGATCTGGATGCTGGAGGAACCATTCGTAGGCGTGGTCGTCGGCCGCCTCCCACCAGGGTTTCGGGAGGCCCTTGAGCTTCCGGGCCTTGCGCCCCCGCCACTCTTCTGTGACGTTGAAATAGCCCTGGATGACTCCGAGACCGAAGAGGGCACCGAAGAACAGCATGACGAGCGTCATGATCGGCATCTTGAACAGCACAAGGAGCCCGAAGACCACACAGAACAGCGAGGCCGGGAGAAACATCAGCACTGTCATGAACAGGCTGAAGTAGAAGGAGCGGATCAGGTTGTGGTCGCCGCCGCCCGAGCTGGCACCGATGCCCCACTCTTCCTTCGTGTACGCATAGATGGTTTTACCGCCCGCGGCATACCCGTAGTAGTACGGGCGGTTGATGGCCCGCTGGAAATGCTCGTCGATCTTCTTCTCCCCCACGGCATCCACCCTACCTAGTGTCACGCCCGGCCAGCTTTCTGGTCAGCCAGCCAAGTTGCTGGCCTATGCCAAGCCCCCGCATCGGGACCTCGTACGGCCAGGGGACATCCCGGAGGATAGCCCGGTACTGCTCGCCGGCCAGGGCCATGAGCGTGACGTTCTCGATCCCGTCCAGCTCTTTCGCTAGCTGCTGGCGGACCCTGTCTGCCCATTCCTGGTTGGCTGCGGAGGCGCGGCTGCCGCTGAGCCGCTGGTCGTAGGGCTCGAGCACGGTGTCCGGGTGGACCAGGCCGTGCCTGGCGGACAGGACGTACCAGCGGTCGCATGTCTGTTCCGCGTAGGCCGATGCCTTCTTGAACAGCGGGGAGACGTAGAGTTCCCGCGCCGGCGCCGGCCGCTGCAGCTTCTGGGATGCGCAGGCGACCAAACCGACGGTGCAGGCTTGGCCGCTCACGCCTTTACGCAGAAGCCGTTGCCTTTGATGACCTCGATGATCCGTTTGGCATCATCGTCCGTGAGGGGCTTGTCGGAAGCGTGGGAGAACCGGTCCTTGACCGCCATGATCTGTACCCCTTCGGGCTCCCCTTTGAGGATTGAGCGGCAGGAGAGTGTGGCGAAGGCAAGGACGCGGGGCCCTTCCAGCTGCGGGTTCACCTTTGCCAGGTCCGTCATGAGCGCAGCCTTCTGCTCCTCAGTGGCCCGGGCCACGGACACGGCAGGTGAGGCGGCCGGTGCCGGCGTGGCGGCTGAGCAGCCGGTCAGTGCCAGGACGGCGAGCAGTGCGGGGGCGATGAGTTTCTTCACGGTGACTCCAAAGGCAGGCAAGAACTTTCTCTTCCCCGAAACATGCGTAGAGAACCCACCCACGGGTGCTGTTCTGAACAGAATTTCCCAAGGATCCCGGAGTAGGCTCTCAGCAGGTCGGCGGCGGATGAGCCTGAGGGGTTGCCCCCATTACCTCCGGGTTCACCCAGCCCGCCGCCGGCTCCCGGCCACGGGCCGCGAGTCAGACGAACGTCGACTACTGCAGGGACAGGGTGATGGGCCCGGCCGTGGACGGGCCGCCGCACTGTTCGCTGCCGCCGACCCGGGTCCACGTCAGATCCACCTCCCGCTGGGCAAGCACTTCTTCCCGTGCATCCAGGGCCTTGATCGTGGCCTTCGTTGGAGCGCTCATCGATACGTTGAACTGCCAGGTCCGGTCATCGACTTTCCTCGCGGTGTTTATGCTGTACACCGTTCCGGGCACAGGGGTCCCTGGTGTTGCAGGGGCAGCGGCGGCCGCCTGGCCCGGGAGAGCGCCGCCACTGGGGCTAATCGTGGATTTTGGTGCTGTCGTGGGCCGTGGAGTGGTGGAGCAGACTCCATCCGGGCAGAACTGGACCTTGGCTACCGCATCCACCGGCCCTTCCAGGACCACAGTCGCGGAGTTGCTCCAGCCGATCGCCGGGCACACCCCGGGCATCGCGCAGCCTGCTGCTCCGGAGACAAGGAGCAGGCTCAGCGGGACCGCGTACAGCCTCTTCATGGGCCCAGCATGGCATGGGCTGGCAAAGGTGACGGTTGCCTTTTGGTTACTTCTTGGCGCGGGTGGTTACGAGCAGGTCGCCGACCTGGCAGTCCAGGACGTCGCAGATCGCCGTCAGCGTGGAGAACCGTATCGCCTTGGCCCGGTCGTTCTTGAGCACCGAGAGGTTCACCAGGCTTACCCCGACCTGTTTGCTGAGTTCGGTCAGGGTCATGCCGCGCGCTTCCAGGAGCTCATCGAGCCGGCAGTGGATGTCGGAGGAATCGTCAGCTGGCATCAGACCAGCCCGTCCGTGTCTTTCTGAAGCCGGCGGCCATACTGGAAGACCGCGGCGACCAGCACCAGGACGATGCCGAGCATCAGGGGTCCGGTGGTGAATTCGGCTTCGAGGATCACTGACTTCCCCGGGCTGCTCCCGCTGCCGGCGACCAGATCGGCTACCCGTGTCAGTGCCCATCCGTTCAGGACCTGGCCGACGGTTCCCGCCAGCGCCAGGACTGCACCGCAGGCGCCGATGATCCCGACGGACTTCGCTGTGAACAGGACCGCGCTGCGCAGCCGGTATGCCAGCAGGAACACCAGGGTCAGGATGGCCAGGACGCCGAGCTGGTTCAGGGCCCCGGACCACGCCAGGAGCACGGCTGGCTCGGCCGGAAGGCTCGGGATGGTGGCTGACAGTGTCGTGTAGTTTCCGGTGGCTTCCAGCCCCAGGCCACTGGCGGCCTGGTTCGTCGAGGAAACCGGAAGCTCAAGGGTCACTGGCCCGGTGAAGTACCCCACGATCCCGGAGACCGACACCGCTGTGGTCACGACCGCGGCCAGTGTCGCAGCGATCATGAGCAGTATCGCGTCCCCTCTGGAAACGATCTTCTTCCCGTCGCGCTGCTTCCGGTCCGTGTCCTTGTCCAGTTCCATGATTCCCCCAATAGTTATCGACTGCCGTTAATAACGACAATCGATAACTTACAGGATGTTGGGTGCCAAAACCAACAGGGGCGGTTCTTAGGTTGCTGCCGACAACGGGGCGCCGCCGAAGATGGTCTTCGCTTCCTCGCGGATCGAAGCGATCATCCGTGCGTTGGTCACCTCGTCAACGCCCATTTCCCGGTTCCGACGGGCCAGGACGGCCAGGCGGTCCGCGAGCTCGTTCAACGGGTGGCCGTTGTGGCCCCGGACCCATTCGTAGGAGATGTTCACGCCGCGGGCCGAGCCCAGGATGCGCTTGCATTCCGCGATGGAGTCGGTGTCATCGAACGGCTGAAGGGAGCCGGTGGATACCCGGTCAAGGACCTCCAGGGCTGCCTTGGAGTCGGTGAGGATCTTCAGGTCGCCAACTCCTTCGCGCAGCACCGGGTGGTGGCCCAGGGTGGACTGTAGCCCGCGCCGGATCGCTGCCAGCTCCCCGGCGCGGATGCCGCCATGTGCGCTGACGGCCGTGTAGGCGCCCAGGATCGGATCGGCCCCGTCGGCGTAAGCAAGGACGTAGCCGCAGCCGTTGACGGTCCTGCCGCGGCCCCGCGATGAGTCGCAGGCCAGGACCAGACCGGAGACGAGTCCACGTTCAACTTCGGCCACGGCGTCACGCGCTGCGGCCAGGGCAGCCGGCGGTGCGGTGAGGTCGGTGACCGGCAGATCGGACTTTGCGCGGAGCAGCTCCGCAGTGGCCCAGTCCCCGGTGAAGACCTGCGCCGGCTGTTCACCGGTGCGCTTGGCGATCCGGGCGACGGCCTGGGTGATCTGGGCAGCCAGCTCACGGTTAGAGGGGTTGTTCGGTTCAGTCTTGCCGGGCCCGGAGACGATGAAGTCGCGCCCGTCGACAAGCGTGTGCACCGCCCAGCGGCACAGGTTCGGCTGGCGGTCGACCAGGACCGGCGCTGAGCCGCAGGTGCAGGGAAGCAACCAGGTCCTGGAGGCTCCCGGTGGCGATGCGTGCTGCCTCGTCCTTGGTGAGCCGGGTCGTCGCCGATGACCTCCGTCTGGGTGATCTGACGCTCATCGCTCCCTCCTTCGGGTCGTTCCCGACAATTTACGCCGGTACCGCTGAGTGCGGGAATGGGAGCTGCACCACCAATCCCCTCACCCACAACTTGCCGACTACGCATGTTCCGTCGGCACGGTCCAAGCTGACGAACCCGGACAAGAATAGGGGACTGCCTTTCTGCATCTTCCTGAACCTGCGGCGACGTCACGGGACGAGGGATAGGGATCGAACCGCCGGACATCAGGAAAATGCCCGGAAATCTCAGTAACCGGGAAAATAAAAGCAGTCCCGGGGAGTTGGCGCACAGGAGAATGGCGGCCCACCTTCTGAGGTTTCCGGCTATTTTCTTGCGTCATTCCAGGCGTCAGGCAGCAGATGCAACTGCAGCACCCTGTTGACCGGAAGCGAAGTGGTCCCCAAGTCACCGCCACCGTGGACCCAACTGGTGCTTCCGCCGCCCCAGCTGCCTCCTAGTCACGGACGCGGCTGTTCCTGCTGCTGAGCAGCTATCGGTACCCGGGTTGCAGAAGTAGAAGCCGACGGGTGACACAAGGCTTTGGCCGGGCTGAAGGCACCCGGCTGCCTGCCGCACTTAGGCTTGAGTAAGGGTTTCCGCACGGCTGAGGAAACCCAAGCCCTGATGGAGCCGAAGCGCTCTGGTCCCTCGCGTCGTCGCAACAACGAGCAGCCCGACAGGGAGATCTCTTTGCACAAGATGCTGGAAGGCGCCAATGAGCACGGGAACGGCCATTGGAAGGGGCGCGTCCACGTCGCCCAGAATAACGAAACCCGATTCAGGCAATGCTGCCGGGTCGGGCGCCACGTTCCTTGCTGAGAGTTCGTAGAGTGGCCAGCCCGCCGCCGCAGTGACGCCCCTGGCGGCTTCAAGGATTTCGTTCCTGTACGCCGCATCCCGGAAGGTTGCCACCGTCATCTGCACTAGTCCATGACCCGAGTGTGTCAAGGTGTCTGTCAGTTCAAGGACCCATTCACCGGTATCCACGTTGTCCTCCATTCTCAGAATTATCGCCCTATCCGGGGAACGGCCGGATCTAAGGCGCGGCCCTCAAAGCAAGGGGTGGAGCTTGCGGCGTACCGACCATCCTTCAGCTGGATGCCGCTGCGGGGCAGGCATCGAAATGGACCATCGACAAAAGGACATACAACCGGTGCAATGAGTAGATGACAGCGCAGGAATCAAACCCCGAGTACGAAGCGGTCCGCGCATCGAACGAACCAAAGCATGCCGGTTTTTCGCCCAGGCTGTCGCATCGTGCTGCCGCCTACGACCGAGGCGTGCAGATCGCAGCCGCACAGCTGCGGATTGTGACCGACCGCCGTCTTGGAAATGTGACCCCCGAGTGGATCAAGACCCTTGCACAGGAAGGGCCCGAAGCTTCCTGGTCCTCACGCGCTACGCCTTCGGAACGCTGGTGAAGTCGAAGCGCCTCTGCGGCCAGGTCCACTGGCTTGGAGCATTGCCTGCTCCCGTCCAACTAGAGACAGGGCATCCAGACCGGCATCTCATGTGGCCATGTCGTGAACCTCAGGGTGTTGGGCCAGAAGTAGGTTCCGTTCCATGGCATCTACAAATCTGATCTGGACCCGTCGGTCCTGCCTCTGCATCCAGACGGACTTTCGTTCTCCTGGGTCAGCCTGGCGGGAACGACGAGCCTCACCGTTGTGGACTACCTCGGAATGCCACGTGACAATGAAGAAATCAGGGACAGAGTTCACCGGGCCTAGCAGGTGGAGGGATGCTCATTCGTCGTCTGGCAGCACACCTCAAACGCTCCCAGCTCGATTCGGAGGTCGCACCGTCGAAGCGGCCGGCATCAGTGAGCCCGGCTGACCGAAGGGTGCAGATTGCTGCTGCGAAGGCCAGGATAACTCTCGATAAGTTGACCGGCGACCAGACGGAGGAATGGATCATCGCCCTATCCAAGGAAATGCCCGAGTAGGAACCGGACGTCACGGCCGTGTCCCGGCCTTCGAAAGTGTCGAGCATGAACACCACACCCGAAAAGAAAGCCACTGGTGATGACCAGAAGCGGCACGTCAGCCCCGCGCAAGAACGCGTTATCGTTCGAGCTGCTCGCCTCAGACTTTCCACAGGGGCTCGAGTCTCCGCAATGGGTGAAGACGATCGCCAAGCGGCCCATATGACGTGCCAGCCCTACCAGGAAACGGGGTCCGTTTCTCCGTTGTAACTCAAGGTCGCAGTCACAAGTGAATCGAGGTCGGGCGGCGAAACCGGCGTCCACCCATTCCGCCGGACGCCGCGTGCCACCACCGTGTCTTCCGTCGTCTCGATGTATCACACGGATATCTCCCTGGGCACACGCCTGATTAAGGTCCCTTGACACACTCACTCCATGCAATTGGTCCACAAGGGTGGTCCATGCCGGTCCGTACAGCCGTCCACAAGGGTGGTCCATGCCGGTCCTCAGCAACGTTCGCCCGCCGGTGGACCGACGGAGCCGGGAGCCATTCTGGAAGAACCACTAAAGGACCACCCGTGGACCAACGTGGACGAGTGGTGAGGCAGCCCAATCAAACGTGTCGTGAAGTGCTCGCCCGGCCAACAACTAGACAGTGGCTGGGACCACTAACCCGGTGGCAGTGCACAGCTCGCCATCGGTGATGGTGCGTTCCTCACCTTTCGTCCAGAAGTTGCACCTTAGCGTCACTGGCACGCACTCAGGCAGTCACCTGCCCTCCGAGAAACAGAACCCCTCCGTCGTATGTCATAGCCCACGTCTACGCTTCTCCCATGAGCGAGTCAACGCGAACTCCGCACTTGCCGACCAGAAGGAAAGGAGCGGTAGGCTCATGACCACAGCGGAAGAGTTCTATGCCCACTACACGCAGTCAGGAACCGCGGGGTGGTACAACCGCCTTGGCCCATTGCGCCAGGCGATCATCAGATGCGATGGCCCTGCTGTACTAGAGATCCTGAAGTCCCGTTGTGAGGTGGCCCCCGAGGATGCTGGCGGATGCTGGATCTGGATTGGGGCCAAGCGATCAGGGTACGGGTTCATCGGCCGGGGACCGACGAACAGGTTTGCGCATCGGGTCTCATGGGAAGCGGCGAGGAGCTTCACGGAGGAACTGGGATCACTCACCGTCCATCACAAATGTGGGCATCGCTTGTGCATCAACCCACATCATCTGGCTGCTGCGACTCACCTGCAGAACACGGCGGAGATGTTCGGACGGCAGGCCTTCAAGGCGCGAATTGCGGCACTGGAGGACGCCCTAGGACTGCTCGATCCGAGCCACCCGCTGCTGAAGAGGCTGCCGAAGCCTCTGCCGACGGACGAGGCGAGTCCACCGAGCGATGAGTAGCCTTGTCGCTTATATCTCCTCAAGTGCGCGGCCGATTTCAGTGAACGACCGCCTATGCATTCTCGGGCCGGCCGCATTGGGAACGGACGGCCAGCGCATCATCGACACCGTCCGAATGATCCGAGAGTCTCTTCGACGAATGCGATGCCCTCGCCAAAGCTGCCTTGGACCGCGACGCTCAATAACTGCCGGACGCACACAGACTTCCTGCACTGCCGATGGGCGGCGCACTGTCGGTCCGGCGGTCGACGCGGGTGGGGAAATGGGAATGGGAAGAGCATCGACAATAATTCCGGAGCCGTCGGGTGGACCGGCAGATTAACTAATGGGCTGGCAGCCCGACTTCCTGCACCAACGTCTAGCTTTCATCGACTATGTCCGGTGGGGCCGGTCAGTCCTCGTCGGCCGCCCGGCGGAGCTCCTCCTCGCTGTACCCGAAGGTGTAGCCCTCATCCTCGCCTTCGGAGCGCCAGATGTCCGCCGCGTCGTAGACGCTGAGCGCCTCGCCGTCATCGTCTCCATCTTCATCGTTCTTAAGTTCGCTGATGGTGACCACGTCCGCGTCGTGGTCCGCACCGATGGCGCAGCGGCAGGGTGTGAAGTAGCGCCGCTCCTCCCCCGCGTCGTTAAGCGAAATCTCCGTCATGCGCTGGTGCTGCGCTCCAGTGGTCATCTCGGCTCCCCCATGGTTAGTGGTGCGGGCCGCGTGCCCGGTTTGGTCATGCTACGCGGAACCTCACCGTGGACCCAAGTTTTTTATCGACGGTGAGCAGGGACGCCAGATCCGCACACATGGGGTCCCATGAAGCACATCCGACACGCTTGCCGAGGGTCTGTCCCGCGAAGAATCGCGGCGGGTGGGAGCAGTTCGAAGCCGCAAGCGCAAGGATCCTCCATGGCCCAGCAGCTGCCGACGTTGGAAGAGATGCGCTCCAATGCGTACGTCCTGCTCGGCGACGCCGAGGATGAGCTCCGTCCCGACTGACGCGAGGGACCGGACCGGACCGCGACCCGGCCGAGGCGCTCCCGACGCCCGCATGCGATCGCACAGGCCAAGCAAGCACTCAACCGCGCCGTCGATAGGTGGTGCGTCGTGTTGGGCCGGCGGTAGCCGCGGCTGCCGGTGTGCAAAACCGGAAGAGCGTCGAGAATTTTCCCCAGCTGTCGGTGAATCGGCATATTAAGAGGACTCGGGGCTTCGCCCCTCGTCCCTTCGTGTTGCGCGAAGCGCTCATCGGCCCGTTGACGGTTCTGGTTTCCCGCGTCGTGTACTATCTTCGTGTTTCCTGCGCCTGCGGCGCTGCTCGCGCGCTGCGCGCGCTCCGCGGCATGCTTTTCGCCGCGGCTGCTTATCATCTCTCGTTTTGGTGACCGGCTTCGCTGCGCTGCACCGTCCGCGCTGCGCAGCCCGTAGCGCGGACTGTCCGTTGTCCGCCTCGTCTTTCGTTCCGTTTCCCCTGGTTCCGCTTCGCTTCAGCTGTGTGCTGCGCACGCCGCCGTGTTGTTCTCTCCGCTGCGCGTCGTGTTTTTCGCATGGCTTCTCCCTGGGCGGGTGGTCCCTCCGCTCGTTGTTTGGTTCTGGCCGGTGGCGCCTGCGGCGGGCGGACTGGTGCCCGGCTCGTTTCACGTCCCGGCTCTCGATGTGTTTCTCGTCGTCCGGGGCTGCGCCCCGTTCCGTTTCCCGTTGTGACCTCAGTCCGGTTCTCGATGCGTTTCCCTGAGGCTTCGGCCCCCGGGGGCAGGTACCCAAAACGTGAACGTCAGGTGGCACCCACTGCCGGCCGCAGGCCATTAACGGCCCGCCGCCGGCGACACCCAAGGACGTCACCCGGCGCTGGGCCACCCAAAAATTTCTGGGGAAAAGTTGCAGAAAGTGTGGCCGGCATCCGCGGCGCAGCCGCACACAGAAGAGATGTCAGCGTAAGAGCCGAAGACGCTGTCCGGCGACACCGAAATGCTTGGCACGACGGCGATCCATGTTCGCAGCCGTCCATGTGTTTCATAGGCAAGAAGGGTCAGCGCGGGCCGATCCGGGCATGGGGCGATAAAGGCAATTCCCTAGCCTCCCGCAGGCTGCAAAAGACCCTAAATCCGCCCAGCCGGGTGCAGGGCGGTGACGCAAAAACTACGCATGTTTCTAGGTGTGAAGCAACACATTTACCGTCTTGCCGCGGCCAGAGAGATCGAGTACAACCCCACAAGGGTCAATCATCGAGCAGGGACTTTTGCGTCATCGGCTGCGAACGTTGTGCAGGGCTTTATTCACGAACGAGCAGGAGCTTTCCCTTGGTAGCAGTCACCCCCGAACGCCGCATCGTCTCCGACGGCCTCCACGCCGAGATGATGCCCTCGGCCAACCCCAACGACGACCTCGCCATGCACAACCGCCGAGACCCGTACTGGGATCGACTCTGGGCACCGGGCTCCCAGGCGAACTGGATCACCGGTCCGATGGCCAGGCATCACAAAGAGTTCGGCCTCAGCCCGGTCAACGCCAAGCTGCTCCTCACGACAGACGAGGCACGACGCATCATCACCTCCAACCGCGGCCGCACCGACCGGCTCGCCGCCTGGGGCGTCCTCGACTCATGGCGCACCGTCTCGGCCGAACAGCTCGCCGCTTTCACCGGCTGCCGCTATTTCCTGGACTCCAACTACTCGTCTGTGGCCGCGTCCTTCTCCCTGGACCTGATCGACATCGGAGTCTATGCCAACCGGCTCCGGCTCAACCCGGGCATGGACAGCGGCGTTGTCTTCCGCACCGCGAACTCCGAGGCGTTCACTCGGACCATCGAGCCGACACTCACCGGCCCTGAGTGGCTCAGTGTCACCGCCGGCATGCCGTGGTCCACCGGCGGCCAGTACGACCGGCACAACGTCCTCTCCACCGAGCTGGGCCTGCGCGTCGCGGAGTACCTGGACGTCGGGGCGGTCATGGGCGAGAAGCTGTCCTCCATCGACCTGCTGGCCGGCTCCGGGCTCGGGAAGAAACTGGTCCGGGCTGACAGCCGCCGCGCCGACGGCACGATCGTCCGCCACGACGGCATGCGCATCGCCTTCGAGCTCACGGCCACCGCGTCCCCCGCCTTCGAGAACAAGGTGCGGCGCTGGGCCCAGGTCGTTTCCGAACGTCCCCTGGAAACGTCAGGGCTGACCGTGGTGTTCATCGCCGCCCCGCACCCCGACCGCTCCAGCCACACCGGCACCGACCCGCGCCACGAGATCTACCGCATCCTCTCCAAGGTTCTTCGCGAATTCCCCGGCCGCGGCCAGGACTCACCAGCTGCCCGCATCGGCATCGCCCACTGGGAGGAATGGTTTCCAGACCGGCACCTGATGAGCGAGGCGTTCTTCAACCTCGAAGCCGACTTCGCCATCAACGACGCTACCGGTCCTGACCGGTGGGCTCGCCGTGGGATGCTCATGGATT
Organism: Arthrobacter sp. CMU6; assembly: GCF_059090205.1. Lineage (NCBI taxonomy): Bacteria > Bacillati > Actinomycetota > Actinomycetes > Micrococcales > Micrococcaceae > Arthrobacter > Arthrobacter sp. CMU6. Next base: position 63,436 of record NZ_JBNHFL010000002.1, on the reverse strand, counting down.
ACGCCTTCTCCCCGTGGCACACCTTCGACGCGACCGCGGTTCTGGAGAACTCCAAACTGCTGGCCGCCACCCCGCACTGGATGCGGAAAGGTGACCACACAGCGATGATCGGCTCCCCCATGGATCGGGCTGGGGTTGAGGTCCCGCACCCGGCGCCGGCCAAGCCGCACCTGACCAAGGGCCGGCCGCTGGGTGCAGCCATCGGTAAAGGCGGCGATGCGAAACTTCCGAAGCGCCTTCGCGTTGAATGGTGAGTCGCTAGCAGACGTCAGGAGCGGAGGAGCATACTTTCCACCATGACGGAACTTCCCGAAGGAAGTGCGGAGAGGAATATGAACTCCCCTTCTGCGGAACCAAGAGCGAGTTCCCTGTACGCAGGAGGTAGATTCCGTTTAGCCGCAGATGCAGCTGCTTGGCTGACTGTTGGCGGAGTCTTGCTTTACGTTGCGCTGAGAGTACCGTTCGACACGTTCTACGGCCGGCTAGGTACATCGGTGGAGGAGGTAGGACTCGATTACATACAGCTGCTTGCACAGTCCGTAGCGCTCATGATCGCGATCGCCCTGGTGCTGGTCTTGATATACGGGATGATGCTCCCGTTGACGATCGTTCTGACAAGCCACCCTCGGAACTTGAACCGGTTCAGGCGTGACCGCTGGAGCTACCCCGTCATGAATAGGGATGAACTCGCGCGGATGTCCCCGGAGGATTTCCGGCTTCGGCTCCAGGAGGCGGAGAGCAGATGGAAGACCTCCGGGGTGCGCAACGAAATCATTGATCGCAACCTCAGCATGCGACGGCGTCTTCGAGAGCTCGATACCACTCGGCCTTTGTCCCGAGATGATCGACTCGATCGAAGGCGTCTAGCGATGTCGTTGATCTTCAGCGGTGACCCGGCACTGCGGCGGAAGCAGCTGGCACTGATGCGGCGGCAAGTGCCGTGGGGTGCTTTGGGCATTACACTCATGTGGCTCCTGGCAGTCTTCCCTCCACTCGCCTACCAAGCGGCAAACGACGTAAAAGATTGCCACGCAGGGCATCTCTGGATCGGCTACGACTTCGGTATAAAGCCGGCCGAGCTGCTCGATAGTCAGACATTGTCCCCGCGGTTCTATAACCGTCCGTTGTTGCTTCTTGGCGGCGACGCGAACCGGTACGTTCTCTTCGACTGCAAGCAACACTCTGTGATGCGGGTTCCGACGTCGACGTTCGTTGTTACTACCTACGGGTAATCGCTGCCCAACCCGCCTTACTTGGCGCGAGCAGGATTAGATTGCCGTTGCCTTGTTCTCTGAGCCGTGGAGGCCGGACATAGGTAAACGGCACCTCTAGCAGGATCCCGTCTCAAGTGACCGACCTGCCCGCCGAAGGAACGCGGATCACCGGCCACTGTTAGAGCATCAGTATAGGCTCGATGGTGCAGCCTCTGAGTGGGACTGCATAACGAACGGGGACGAGATCGTGGGTATCTGGGCGAAAGCGAAAGACGTCAAAGAGGGTATGTCGGCACTAGTCGCTCAATGGGCCGTCCAACGGAACGAAGGTCCGGATGAACACACGCGGCCCGAACAGCCCGCAGTAGACGAAGATCCAATGGAAGGCTACTCGGCACTCTTTGCCAGTGAGCTTATTGATGATCAAACCTGCGCGAACTGCGCCGCAATCGACGGCCACGAATACACGTCCATGGCAGAAGCAAGGGCCGACTACCCTGCGGGCGAATACCCCGCCGGGGGCTACAACGGCTGTGAGAGTGAATCCGGCTGCCGAGGGACTTTGATACTTTTGCGTGAAGACGGCTGATCCGGCGGCCCGCCCCGTCATCCAAGTGCGGGACGGGCGAATTTTGACGACCGGTAACTGCCCATTTGTGCCTGATAGCGGCCCTACGCGGCCTCCGCCAGACTCGCTGACTGGGCGGCGCGTCGCTCGGCCAGAATCATCCGCGCCAATTCCGGCATCGTCCAGCCACGCGATGTTCCCAAAGAGACTGGGTCCCTTGCCTGCATGGCAAGCAACAGGAGGCGTTCAGTGCAGTTCGGTGATTGCAGCACTTTTTCCCGGATCCACGGGTCTTCCGTCTCACGCCAGAACCTGCCCAGGAGGCGTTCCGTAGTGGCCGAGGATTCCACGATGTTGTGCCTGTTCCGCCGGGCATCCGCTGGCGGCTGGGTCTTGGTGTGGTCCCACAGCAAATTGAGCACACGGGCGTCAGCGTGTGGATGGAAGATGAGAGTCCGGACCTCCCTGGGATCTGCATGACCAGCCTGCTCGGCAGCAGCAAAGAGCTCCCCGTACGTCTCGAAGTCCGGAAACAGTGCTTCCGGGCCCGGGTAATAGCCCGTCGGATCAGAGACGCTTGTCCTGAAGGCTCCCCAGAAGCTCTCCTCGTAGGTTCTGAAGCAAGGGTAACCGGTCTCCCGCTCCGTGTAGGTGAGCCCGCTCATGCGGCGTTCGCCTGCCGGAGATCCTGGCACGCGGTGCAGTGTCGGATGACCATGGGCGGCGCTACGAGGTGCTCGTCGCAGGTTTCGGCTTCGATGTCATTGATCGGGATCAGCGTCGGCCGGGGCATACGGTAGTCGTTTGGCGCGTCCTGCGAGCTCAGGTGGAGCGCTGGGCCGGAAAAATCACCGGAAATCTCAGTAGCCACAGAGGAGAAATTAATATCGGCGTTCAGAACGACAACCTCCGAGACCTCCGCCGGTCCCCCTTCTGACGTTTCCGGGTATTTATTGCCGGGCAGCGCTGCTGGCGTCACGGCATTCGGGTCGATGCCGTCGGCAAGGCAATACTGCCATCGGCCTCCCTCGGTCCCGTCGTGGCGAACCCCTTGGCTTTTATCCAGCATGCGCTGCAGCGCGAGTTCCTGGAGCATCCTATCGATGGTTGAGCGGGGGAATTGCGTCTCCTCGACAACGTCTGCGGTCCTGCTGAACGGCTTCCTGTGGACGGCCTCGAGCACCATGCGGCGCACCGGCGGGATGCTGTCATGGGCCACGCGAAGAGCCAGGAGCATGGCGTCCCGCCGGTGCATTCCGATAGCGCTTCCGCCGAGGACGATTTGCTGAAGCATCTTTACGAACCGAGTTGGGGACTCCGGGTCATTTGCCTCCATCGGTTCTCCCTTGAAATCCCGTTCAGCCGGTGTACGAGCCATGGTGACGTAGTCAGCTGCTTCAAACAGGACGATAAGGTCATCCTCATCCAGAGGCGCAGGGTTCTTATCCATGCCTGCGATGACACCCGCGGCCGCCTTGCTGAGTTCCTCCCGCATCTGCTTTTCATGGCCGGTGTTCATGAGCGCCTGTTTTCCTTTAAGCCGTCGGTCGGCGCGGGAATCCATCCTGATTAGCCCGAAACGGTCTCCCATGGCGGCGATTACGCTGTGGTGCCGGTCGTAGGTGGTCGTCGTGGCGCCTATCAGACTGATGCGTCCTGTCCAGCTCAGCGTCTTTCCTCCGTCTGTTCCGACGTGTCTAGTCCAGGAGCCGTCGTAGACTTCCCGAAGCGCCGCCAAGACGGCCGTTCGAGCATCGCTTCCCAGCGAAAGGATCGAGGTGAAGTCCTTCAGGATCAGGGTCCCTTGGGTTCCGATCTGAGTCAGCAGCCCTCCTGTCGCGTCCTTTGAGCGTTCAGAGTTGCTGGTTCCAGACAGCAGTGCCCCAGCCGACGCAATTTCTGACACCATGACCGTGTTCGGGGTAGCGGCCAAAGGAGCGATTCCCTCGGTCTTTCCGCTGGCCGATCCGGCAACAGTCAGGAGCCAGACCGGTTCACCCTCCAGTTCGTGCGCTGCACGGACGGCAAGATTCGCGTGCACCACAGACATGTCGTAAGCGGAGCTCATCCACTTCCGGTAAGCGTCCTCGCACTCGGCGAGCGTGACTGCCTCGGCCGGAGGCGTCCAGCCCGGATCCGCCCGTTTCTGGAACTCCTGAGTTACATCAAGCAGGTCATCCCATCCGAGGCCCTTTTCAAAGTGGTCGGTGAGATCGGCTCCTTTGATCTCGAGCGGGGTTCGAACGACGGTAAAGGGAACGCCGGCTTCCTCAGCAAGGGCCATCCAATTCAGGGCGTGCTTGATACCGGGTTCGTCTATATCCGGCACGATGGTCAGGTGCCGCAAACCACGGAGCTGGGAGGCGTACTCGCTTGGGAGACGCTGGCCGGCGCCCGCATGTCCGCAGATCATCGTGCGGCCGTTGCTCTTCGCCGTTTCACAATCCTTTTCCCCCTCACCGGCCAGGGCGCCCTCACCGGCCGCGATGCACCTTTTGAGGTCGGGCAGGTTGTAGACGGGCACGGCGCCGTCTGCTTTCAGGTTTTTCAGCACCGCTGAGTCCCTTGCCGAGTAACGAAATTCCTTGTGTCCGGCTTTGGGTGAATTCGGATAGGCCAACCTGACTTTGGTGAAGGCCACTGAACCATCTTCGAAACGAAAGCAGTACCTGGCCTGCTCGACCGGTTGGCCGTGGTCGACCTTGGATTTCTGCGTAGCTGCCGGTTTGGCCTGGGTAGCTCTTGTTAGTCCGGCGCTGCCAAGGACGTTCAAGGAAGATCCCCCATGCCCCAGGGCTGCTTCGAGGGCCTGTTTGATGTCTTGCCAATGGCAACCCGCGAAGCAGTTCACCACGACGCCCTGATCAGTGCTTGAAGCCAGGGTTATCTGGCAGCTTGGTTCCTGGTCTGCGTGGGCGGGAACGGGGCACTGGCACTGAATCTCATTGTTACGGCGTCGGTACCTGAGGCCGAGGGCATCCAACGCCTCCATGGCGGTCTCGAGGCTAGTTATAACGTTGCGGCTCAACTCGCGTCGACCTTTCGTGAATCAAATCCGCCCCTGTGAAGAACGGATTGTGGCAGGTCACTTCAACATGTGTTGCAGTGACAAGGGGCAGACCGACAGAAGCTCGACCTTTGGTTGGCTCTATGCGGTTCGATCGACGACGGCGGTCAGTTCGGCGACCCAACCACGGCCACCCAACCAGGAACCGCGCCCTCCAATCGGCCCTTCGAATCTCCCTATGCGGCTCGATCGACGACAGCGGTCAGTTCAAGGTGGCCAGCTCTTGGTCGCGGTGTGCGACGGTGCTTTGACCGCGCGGCGTAGGTGCCCTGCAGCGCGGGCGGGTTGTTCTCGGTCATGGCTCCCGCCATATGATGTGTCGTTGGAGCTGATGCGAGCGGCAGGATTCGCGGAAGGCAAACTGTGTTGAGCCGGCTCAGCTGCGGCTGCGGCGGCCCGAGCGGGCGGCGAAGGAGTCCAAGGCCGCGAGGATCTCGTCCGAGCACCAGTGCCGGCCGCGCTTGAACTTGTCGAGGCCCTTCACGATGCCGGCCTCTTCCAGCACCTGCATCTGGCGCCAGATAGTGGCCGGAGCGAGACCGAGGCGGTCCTCCAGAAGCTTCGCGTTCACGACCGGCTGTCGCGCCAGAAGGTCGGCAATCTTCCAGGCGGCAGCGTCCCTCCTGGCCTTGATGGTCACTTTCCAGCGGTCACTGGCGGCGGTGATGTCCCCGACCAACTGCCGGCCGTTGTCGATGGCCCGGAAGGTAGCTTCGGCGGTGAGCAGGATGATCCGGTCCGGGTCCCCTTCGCGGTACGCGGTCAGCGCATCGTGGTAGCCGTTCACGTCGTTGAGGATGCCAGCAGAGACGGGGACCGTGACGGTGCGGGTCAGGCCCTTGTTGCGGAGCATCGCCTGCAGCAGGGCCCGTCCGGCGCGGCCGTTGCCGTCGGTGAAGGGGTGGATGGTCTCGAACTGGGCGTGGGCGATGGCCGCCTGGGCCAGGATCTGGACGTCGTTCCGATCGGCATAAGTCATCAGGTCGTCCATAAGCTCCGGGACGCGGCGGGCGTCAGGTGCCACGAAGTCGGCGCCCACCGGGTTGGTGCTGGAAGTTCCAATCCACACCGGCTCCTCCCGCCACTGGCCGGCTCCTGCCGGGTCCGAGTGCCGCATCAGCGCCCGGTGCATGTCCAGCACAGTGGCTGTCTCCAGGGAGTCGGCGGCGGCAAGGGCATCGTCCATGGCGGCGACGTTGTCCACGACCAGGGTGGCGTTGTGCTTGGAGTCATCGCCCAGCTCGGCCATGCCGATGCTGCGGGCGTTAGCGGTGACATTTTCGATCTGCGACGAGGAAGCCGATTCCGTCCGGAGCAGGATGGCCGAGAATGGGGCGACGTCGTCGCCGAACTCGTGATCGAAGTCCCGGATCGCCAAGGCTGCATCTTCTGCGGCTGCCGTCACCTCGCCGGACGGCGCGTAGCGGATGTCGGCGATGAATGGTGGGATGGCGGCCTTGTAGGGCATATACGGGGTGTCGGTCATGAACCTCGGCCCTGAGCTGATCTTGCTTTCCCACTGAAGCTTCTCCCACTCCAGCGGCGGCCAGGCTCCGCCGGCATGAGGGTCAACGGAGACGTCGGCCCCGCGGTGCGATTTGAAGCTGTCCCTGCCGGCTCCGCTCCGTGGCTGTACCATGCGGCTCCTTGTTGGAAGTGAGAATCTTCAACGTGTGAGCATTCACTTGCGATAGAAGTGAAAGACTTCTGAGCCAACTCTTTCACTTCGATCGTGATCTGAAAAGAAACGGAAAGGCTTTTCTCAGATCGCCGGGTGGCAGGGGCGACCGACCGCTATCAGCCGCTGTTCATCGCAGATGACCTGGGCAACCCGACAAGTATCCGCTCGCCGGATACTTGTGCCGGCCGAGTCCGGTTGTATGCCATCGGCGTCGGCGGCAAGGGCCACAGCATGGACATAAGGCGCCTGAAAAATAACCGGAAATGTCGGTACCCACGGAAGAAAAATTAATATCAGCGCTAGATTGAGAGTCACCGCGGCCGTCCCCGCCCCCCCCTTTCTGACATATCCGGGCATTTTTTCCTTGCGTGTCCTAGTTTCGCGCGCCCAGGGAGAAGTCCTGAATGTTTTCGGTGCCCTCGAAATACCATCCCGCCCCACGCTGAAGTAAGGTGCAGTCCTCATGCCTCACGGAAGGAGCCATGCTACGAGCCGTCCTAACGGAAAATCGCCCGCTGCTCCGGATGGACACCCTTCCAACGTAGCTCCCTGCATATTTTCCCGTCGCAATGACAGCACGAACCGTGTCGCCGGCGGCAAATCCGTAGACGGCTTTGCGCCTGGGAAGTATTAGCCAGGGGAACCCGAAGCGATCGGATCGGCTCCGCGCATATGACCCTCTACCCGTTTGACGGGCGACCAGAACCGTCTTGGGGTAAGCAGCGATGCAGTCCGCCTCGCCCACGGCCAGCGCGTCGTTGCAATGCGTTTTCTCGAGCCCGTTCCGGGCACGATTGAACTTTGTCCGGCCACCCGATCCTGTATGAACGCCGAGGCCCGTTTTACATATCGCCAGCCAAAGTGCCCGGCGGGTCGAGTTTACTGCGGCGGCATCACGCAACGGCAGACGAGCCCATTCCCGAATCTAGCCAGACGTTCGGGATCTTTGACGAAGTCCTCCACCGGGAGGCTGCCCTTAGCATCGTTGCATCTCACGCACGCCAAAACTCGGTTTGAAAGGCGGTCCGACCCACCCCGCGATTTAGCCTCGAGATGGTCCATATTTAGTGGAACATTCCTGGCATCGCAATATACGCACTGGTGTTGGAATTTGGTCAAGAGATATTCCCTGAGCTCAAATCCCCACAAGGCGCCCTGCTGGTATTCAATGCCTTTAATTTCGGCATTCTCGATTTTTTGCATGTCGAAGCGTGCCAACTCTAGGACGACGGCCGTTATCGGAAACCACGTCCGCATTTTTTCGACCATCGACATGGTTCCGTCAACCCTGTGCTGAAGTGATGGGGCAAGCCATCCCTGGGGCTTTGATCGATGCTTGTAGCGGCGTTGGCGGTATCGTATCTTCCGGCGGCGGCCATGTCGGCGCCGAGAACGCGCCAGAAGGCATTGGGTGATGTCTCTTGATCGTTGCACGACTTCGGCTGCGAACAGGCCATGGCGGGTCCTGTTGGTTGTACCGGTGATGGCGAATACGGACAGCCCCGTGCGCTTCGAGCCTGGGTCGATACCAAGCCCCAATTCCTGCACGTGAGCAGTCCCGTCGGTTGTAGTTTTGTCCTTCAACCTGATCACGAATGGAACGCGCGAAGCGACTACCGCCCGGTTGGATCGGAGAAGCGTCCGCACCCGCGCTGGGTGTGCCGGCATGAGAGGTACACCGTCCCTTCCCAGGACTGGGATACGAGCGGTGATTGCGCGAGCCGTAAGGCTCTCTACTGGCCGTCGGGAAGCTCCCGATGTGGCCGTGACGCCTTTGGCAGCAGGTGAGCGGCCTAAGGTCTCCCCTCGATCATGTTGCCCGCCAGAATTTGGGGGCGATTGCCCCGTCACGCCGCACCCCGTTTCATTCCCGCCTGTGGAGTGTCTGCTGATGCGGTTTCGGGAGGGCGGGGCTGAGGAAGCACCCCGCCGCCGGTCTTCATTCTTGCGGAAAACGTAGACATCCAAGTCACCTCTTAAAGCGATGTCTGGATCTGGTCGACCACGCCAAAAGGCTCAGGCGGCCGACGCCCTGCATGTGTGCGTGGAAGGCTCGAAGCCGTCCAGAGCTGATTATTGTGTTGACGGCTTCTGGGCACAAGAGGCGACCCTTCGGCTGCCCCTTCCCGGCGTTAGGTCCCTTTCGCCTGTCGTGATCCACAGATGCCGCGATTCGCCGAACCATTGCCAATCTGGGTCCAGCGTCCTGAGCGGCATCCAAGGCGCGGCATCATGCACCCTGTGCCAATTGATCCCTCTCTTGTTGCTGCGCGCGTTCTACAGCCACCACCGTGCGGGCGTGAAGAGCAGGGTCCAGTGTGACGGTACCGCTGAGACCCTGCGCCTTCCTGGTGCTGGCAATCCATTCAATGACTTCCTCTGTGTTGAGCTCCATAAAAGTCCTATGCGGCCCGGAAGCCAGCGGCTGTCACTTTTGTGCGTTATAGCCTCCACTCCGGAACGAGGCGCCCAGAGTCGAAGGACTTGGGACCCGTGACTTGCCGCCGGGGCATCACGACAACCTTCACGAAGACGTCGTCCAGCACGGCTCGTCGCACGCTTACAGCCATGCTCTCCCACCCGGCTCTAAGCATCGCCCCGGTCGTGAGCTCCCGCGGTCTAACGATCGGCACAGGCAGAGCCGCTTTCGCCCGCTCGACAGCGGCGCGTGCTGATTCCCATTCGGCACGGCTGATCATGCCAATGGCGTAGTCTCCCGCAATTTCTTCCAGCCTGGCGTCCAGCGCTCCGGTATGCTCCAGCCACTCCGAGGTTGCCTCCGTCTGGCCCACAACCCTCGCGTCCTGAAATCTAAAGGCAGCTTCGGCCAACCAGGCTTCTGTTTCGGCCGCCACGATCGTGGTTCCTCCGCAGGCCGCTGCCCCTTCACTCTTTGGACAGCGATAGCTCTCCTTCTTCGACCGCCCGTTGACGCACTTCACCATGCCGGTCCCGCATTTGCTGCAAACGAGCAGACCCGTCAGCAGATGTTTGCGGGCACCACCTCTGGTTCCGTTAGAGCGGCCGGGTGCGAACCTGGCCCGGAGCATGGCCGAGGTCTCCTCCGAAATGATGCCATCCCACTGTCCTTTGGCCGACACTTTGCCCCGGTGTATGCGCAATCCGGCTATGCGAGGTGCCTTGAGGATGTTCTGGATACTCGCGGCCCTCCAAGAGGCGCCACGGAACGTTGGGATGCCCCGGGCGGTAAGATCCCTTGCAATCGCATTCAGGCCCTCACCGTGCAACACACGGGCTGCCATCTCACGAATAACGGCTGCTTCCTCAGGCACGATGTGCGCCTCAGCTGTGTACCCGTAGCACCGCTGCCCTGGCCAGGCGCCGGCCTCGGCCAGCTCCTGATGCTTTCTGAGTACTCTCATCCTGGATTTCTCGACCTCTCCAGCTGCAAATGCCGTGACCACTCGGGCCATCGTTCTGCCGTCTGGGTTGCTCAGGTCGATGTGGCCGTTAGTGGCCGAGTGGATATTTATGCCGGTCGCGGAGGCAAGATCAATCCAATCCTCCAGTTCACGAGGATTGCGATGGAGGCGATCGGCCGAGTAGACAACCACGACGTCCACACCTCCGGCCTCCATGAGAGCCTTCAGTCGAAGATAGTCCTTACGATCCTTTCCACCAGCAGCCGTAATGTCATTGTCCTCGAACCTCTCATCCAGGACGCGCCAGCCCTTGCGCTTTGCCAAGGCGAGGCAATCCTTGAGCTGACGGGTGACGGCAAGTCGCTCATTCGTGATGTCCTTGGATACTCTGGTGTAAATTGCGGCACGAGCATTCGCATCATCTTTGTCTGGTTCCATGGTGCTTACCTATGCCGTCTACTCGGCCACGGGTGTCGTTCAGGTACACGTCATGATTAACTCACCCCCTCGTGCGCAGAATTTGCGTGGACGGTGCACATCCCAGGCAGGCCGCTGTTAAGGGCGATCAGCATGTCGAGGCTCTCTGCCTCCCGGACCTCCCCCACCACCAGACGGTCCGGCCGCATCCGGAGGGCTTCCTTGACCAGGCGGCGGAGCGGGATTTCCCCTTCGCCTTCAAGATTGGGTTGCCGGCACTGCAGCCCGACAACATCGCGCAGCGGAAACTGCAGCTCGAAAATCTCCTCGACCGTAACCACGCGCTCCCGGCTGCCTATGCTGGCCGCGAGGCAGTTCAGCAGTGTGGTCTTTCCCGCCTGCGTGGCACCTGAGACCAGGATGTTGAGTCCGCTCGCGACGGCGGCGCCCAGGAAGCGACCGGACTGCGGGGTCAGGGTGCCCAGTTCCACGAGGTGATCAAGCCGGGTTGCCTTCACAACGAACTTCCGGATGTTGACGGCCCAGTGTCGCCTGGTGACATCCGGAATTACCACGTGCAGGCGGGAACCGTCGGGCAGGGATGCATCCACGAAGGGGGACGAGATGTCCAGGCGCCGGCCCGAGCTCTTCAGCATGCGTTCAACCAGGTCCCGGACCTGCTGATCCGTAAGGCTGAGCGATGTGAGTTCGGATTCACCGTTCCGCGCGACATAAATCTCCGTTGGGGAAAAGATTGGTTATAGGTTTCTTCCAAGGCTTCGGTGCTACAGCCCGCTAATAAGGAGTCAGTTCCGGAACCTAGAATCACTGCTACGGGCATTAGCACGGTCTCCGATCCGTAGCTTCTATAACAACAATGTCCCTTGGGGGGAACAAAAATGAGCAGCACTTTCACCATGTCCGATGTCGCACGCCACTTCGGGATTACCCGGAGCCAGGCTTACCGGGAAGTGCAGTCTTGGCCGCACGTTCGCCGGGGCACGGACATCACTTTCACTCCGGGCCACATGACGGAGATTAACCGGCTGATGAACGCCGGACCTGATGAGCAGATGGGCCGGCTGATGCTGCTCGAGCAGAAGCGGGCTGAGGTAAGGGCGCTGGACGCCGCATAGACGCCACAGAAAGAGCCCTACTGGTATTCAGCCAGTGGGGCTCTTTTGTGCGCTCATTGGCCCGGTGGTCGCTCCTTGAGGCCGTGCCGGATGTTGTAGTTGTGGGACCTGCGCCGGGACGCCTCATTCCCTACCCTGGTGCTTCTGGCCTGCTTCACGGGCGCTTCTACCCTGTGCCTGGCCTTGATCGCTTCGATGTCCGCGTATTCGAATCGGATCCTCGAACCATACTTCGAGTGCGGCCATTTTTCTTTCCGCATGAGGTCATAGACGCCGCTCATGCTCATTTGCAGCATCTCCGCTACATCCTCAACCGTGTAGAACCGTAGTTCCGGGGGTATCTGTCTCTCGGTAGTCACTCAGGTAGGGTATCGGCGGCCACAGGCATCGATAGGATCGGTTAATGGATAGATTCATGATCGAAATTCCGAACGACAAGCACCCTCACAGCGTGGAGGCTGCCCGGTGGGAGTGCACGGCCGATAATCAGTTGACTTCTTTTGACGACGAGGGCAACCAGATAGCCACATGGGGCCCCACCGAGTGGTACCGGCTTATCGAGCAGAACGAAGACGGCAAAGTCGCAGATAAGTTCCGCAATAACACCGTACCCAACCCGAAATACTCCTAAACCCGAAAGAACCCCCGTCAGCCACTAAAGGGCGGCGCGGGGGGTTCTTGACATGCAAGCAGCCCTCCGCAATCTGGGGGACACACGGAGGGCTGCCATTTATGACGCTACGCCGACGTACTCACTCACACAACCGGATACGGTTGCTATTCGTTCACGTCCTTACCGTAGTATCCCGCGGTAGGTGGTCCGCTCCGCGTGTGGGGGGCAGAGCGGGCCACCACTTCCCTATTCGGGTAGGAACCCCGGCAGGCGTTTGCCCCAGCGCACTGGACGCAGTTCGGGCGGGCACTGGTGGTATTCGATAATGTCCCACTCTGAGGCGGTCAGGCGGCGCACGTTGTCCGCGGGGATCCATGCCGAGTAGTAGTGTTCTTCGTCGTCCTGCCAGCGGGCGAGGATGAGCCCATGACCCCACCGCAGGGCCTGCCCGTAAACCGTGACTGTCCCGCCATCGTTGAGCGGGACAGCAGCCTCAATGTGCGGCCACTTCCCGTACTCCCAAGAACGGATTTCATCTCGATCGCCCTCGAGCTTCGCGTCCAGGTAGTCATACTTGGCGCCGGCAAGGGTAAACGTGGGCATGATCCCAATATATCGGCGCCGTCGGCGCTGCCGGCTCAGCAGCCGCGCCACTGCTCCTACATCCAGTTTCACCACGTCGGACAGGCTAGGCTGTGGCTCTGACAGAACGGCGTTTGGCCAGTCAGGCCATACGTTTCGACGGCTCGGAGCAAAACATGACGAAGTCATGCCCAATTGGGGTGACCAGCCGCGACCGCTCCTCAACCAAGTAGTTTCCAAGCATGAACATATAAGGCACCAGGTCGTCGTCACTCAAATCTCTGAGAACGTTGCGGGCGAGTGGCTCCCAATGCTCGATATCCTTGTACACGATGTTGGCAAAGACGGTTCGAAATGTACCATCACCCACAGCCTGGCCGTGTACCCGTAAGAATTCCTTGGAATCGTCCAAAGCCGTCAAAACGAAAAGATGCTCTGGCTCATACCGCTCCAGCAGCCGCATGAAGAAGGAATTTACGGCCTCCTCATTAGTCGCCCAAGCACCGCTATTGCAAACAGCGTTCGTAATGATGCGGAGCTTTTCCTCATTTTGGGTCTCGCGGATGAGCCGGACACCTTTAACTACCGCTGTAACAAACTTTTCGTCGGCAACGACCTCCTCCACTGTCAGATGTTCGCGCTCCACAAGCCGATCCACCTCGGCGGCTAGGCGCTTGAACCATGACTCTTGGCGGCGCTTGTCCGACCTTGCCAGGCCGCTCGAGAATATAGACGACATCGCCCCGCCCAATACAGGCAGTAGATTCAGGGTGGCATTTACACCGGCAGCAGTTATGTCTTCAGCTGTGCTTGAAGCGGGCATGGACTCGACCAGGGAGCCTGCCTCAGGATCCTCGTTCGGTTGTTGCATTCCTTGACTATAGCCCCTGAGTTTCGTCCACCCGCAGGGTCTTTTAATTGGCTGTCTCAGGCAATATGCTGGCCTTCTATTGAGGGGGCAATAATGAAACGTTTGACTGTGCTGTGTGTGGGTACATTGCTATTGACCGGCTGTGCAGGGGGTTCCGCGCCAGTCTCGAGCACGCCAGTAGCCTCCCAAGCTGACGTTGCCGGCCCCACGGAATCGGCTACACCAACGCCGACGATCATGAAGCCTGGATCCTTCACCTTCGAGAACGCCACGGGCGCGAAGGGGACCCTCCAGATCCCTGGGAAAGCTGACCCCGAGATTGAGAAGCTGCGAGCGCTGGTCCCGGGTGCGCCTAAGGTCACGTACTTGACCGTCCACGTAGACAACCGCCAAGGCACTGCCGCTGTAAACATGTACGGCGTCAGCATCTTCACCCCGGCTGGTGAGGAACTGAAGTACACGGGCGCGGATCAGTACATTGACTCAATCCGCCCCGAGGACGCGCCCGCCGAGGTATACAACCAGTTCATCGAAGCTGGTAACAAGCACATCGAGATGGCGAACCCGAAGGGTGTGAAGGACTTCGTCCTCACCGGGCCTTTGGTGCCCGCCGAGTTCACTGGTGTCACGGTGTACCCGAGCGGCGCCTACGACCCTGTCGAGGCCGTCCCCGCACCGTAGACACCCCACGCAGTATGCCCCCGATTGATTTTCGGGGGTCACACCACCAGGTCTAGTGCTCTATTCGCAGCCTTTTTCCACAGATGGTGGCGCGCCCCAACAGGAGCACCCCGTTAGCCTCTTGGGTCAGCGGGATTTCCTGTTTATTCGAACAGGGCTAGCAGGCCGCGGAGTTTCTCAGCCAGCCCGGAAATGAGGTCACCGGACTCCCAAGGATCCCCGCCAGCGATGTCTGCTGGCGGGGATCAGGATTAGGGGCGGCGTCGGAGGCTGCTAGAACCCGTAGGCTGCTTGCGCGTCGCGTTGCCTGGTCTGGATCAGCGTTGCCATCTCGTTCTCGTCGCGGACGTGGATAGGCCCGTTGAAGGTCACACCAGCCGCGGCGTTGTCCGCAATCCTCGTCATGGTCGCCCACTGGGCCGAGGACAACACGGCGTCTGGCTTGCGCTTGTTATGCTGCACCAACTGAGCGCCGCCCGTGTTCTCGAGCCAGCCGCCGCCGTCATACAGCGTCGCAGTAGCCGAGCCCTTGCGGTCGCCGCCACCGAACGCGCCAGTGATGAATTCTGCTGCGCTAGTCAGGATCTTCTTACCGATCCCGCCAACCATGTCCAGGAATGCGCCACCCTGCGGGAACGCATCCTTGAACTTGCCCAACAGCCCGTCAATGATCCCCGTTACCGGGTTCCAGCCGCCACCGGACGGCGCACCAGCCCCGCCAAGATAAGCGCTCGGATCCATGTCGTTAGGCCAGCCGCCGTTGAACACCCCAAAGTGAAGGTGCGGCCCGGACGAAATGCCGGTGTTACCACTAAGGCCGATCTGCTGCCCTGCCCGGACCTTCTGACCGAGGGCAACCCCGATCCGTGACAAGTGCGCAAACCACGTCTCCAAACCGCCGCCGGCGACGTGGATCTCATTGCCGCCCCAGACCCCCGGAGCCCTAGCACCGGGGCCAGCATGAGACACAACACCGTCCTGCGTTGCGTACACAGGCGTTCCGACGTTCGCTGCGTAGTCGATGCCCTTATGGATCCGGTTGTACCCCTGGGTGACCATGAGTTCCTTCAGGGGCTTCACCCTGCCGCCAACCGCGTACCCAGCGAGCGTACCGAACCTGTTGATATGGTCCAGCAAGCCCGGGTTGGACGACTCGAACCGGCGACGCGATTCCGACCGAATCACATGCTCATCACCGTGAACCACGCCAGCGACAGCACCACGGGGCATGTTGCCCGTGTAGCCGCCCGTCCGCCAACCAGCAAGATTGATCGTCGGAATAGGGTCGATCTTCAAGAACCCGGCAATGTCGTTGTACGCCTTGATCAGACCGTTGTTCAGGACGACATCGACAACCCATTTCACGGGCGCCTTCATCACGTCCTGGATCTTTCCCCACGCGGTCTTGATGAAGCCGACGCCCTTATTGAACGCGTCGGGGATGGTCTTCGTGATGACGTGAGAGAGGTTATCGAACACAGGGCGGATTACGTGGTCCCAGACCCACTTGATAGCGGATCCGATGCCGTCAAAGGCCGGTTTGATCACGTTCTCATGGAGCCAGGTGAAGACCGGGCCTAGGGTGTTCTTGAGGAACCCCCATACGGCGGTAAACACCGGCGACAGAACGTTGTTCCACCACCACCGGATCAGGCCGGCGATCAGGTTGAACACGGGTTTCACGATGAAGTCATAGAGCCACTGGAACACGGCGCCGACGTTCCGGACGGCGTCACCAACGACCTTGAAAACCTGCAAGATGATTGGCTTTGCCGTGTTGTTGAACCAGTCCACGACGTTCTTGATGGCGTCTTGGATGAAGCCCCAGACGTTCTTGATGATGTCCCGGCCCAACTCGGTTTGCGTGAAGAACCAGATCAGCCCGGCCACGAGCGCCGCGATACCGGCAATGAGCAGGCCGATTGGGTTGGCGGCCATTGCCGCGTTCAAACCCCACTGAGCCGCAGCAGCAGCCGCTAGCCAACCTCTCACGCTGGACACGATGGAGAGAGTGCCCATAGCCGCCGCGTAACCCGCTACAGCAGCAGTCAACGGCACCAGCCAGGTTGAGTTGTCCTTGACCCACTGACCCACCTGAGCGAGCCCGTCGCGGAAGTTCCCCACAGCCGGAATGGCAGTGTCAGTGATGAACCCGAAGACGTTACTCAGCACCGGAAGGAACTGCTCGCCGATCTTCGTTTTGAGGTCTTCCCAGTTGGCGGACATGACCTGCTGCTTGTGCGCGAACGTGTCAGATTCCTTGGCGAAGTTGCCTTGGGCGTCCGCCGTCTGCTTCGTGATCAGACTGAGGGTTGCGGCCTGGGTCGCCTGGGCATCCCACGCGCCGCCTACCTTCTCGAACCCGAGGGCAGCGGCTTCAGCGTCAATTTTCGCCTGATTAAGACTGACGCCGTACCGCTCGATGGGGTCCCGCTCACCCTTAAGGGCGGAGCTAAGAGCATCGACAGCGTCCTTAGCAGACCCACCAAACATGCTGGACAGGTCAGCGCCCATCGTGATCAACTCGTTGGTTTTCGGCGCCAGCTTGTCCATTGCGGTTCCACCGTTTTTGAGCTGCGAACCGATCAGGGTTCCAAGCTCGGCGAATTCGTTACCGGTCAGGCCCACGTTCTTGGCCGCGGTTTTTGACCAGTCCTTCATCTGTCCCGCGGAACCCTTGAACACACTGTCCAGGGCTCCTAGTGACTGCTCCGCGCGTCCTGCCCCGTCAACAGCCGAACTGACAAAGTCAGTGATCGCGCCGACAGACAACGCCGCGGCAACACCGGACAAAGCACCCTTGAACGCATTCGAGAAAGCCGCGCCGGAAGTCTTGCCGGTCTTCGCGGCCTCCCGGTCAACGCCAGCCAATTCCTTAGCGATATTGCTGCTAATGTTTCGGGCGCTCGGAATAATAGAGACAAAATATTTTGCCAATTCAACAGACGACATTAAGCACCCGCCTTAACCGGCGCGGGCTTCCAAGCCGCAGAGTCAGCCGGGATAGTCCATTCCGGCTCCCAACCGGCACGCCACAGCTTGAACGGCGCGAAGCTAAAGCCCGTACCTTCGCCAGTCGTCGCAGAATCCACCCAAGCGGTTTCAATCATCCGCACATAGGCCCTATCACCGGCCATAGTCAGATGCTGCTTGCCCGGGCGCTCGAGCACGGAGATTACGCCGTACCCGTCAGCGTTGGCCGGCAAACCAATTGCTTCGGGATGTTCGGGGTAGTCCCATCCCACGAGCAGCGGCCTCTTGTCCTTGCCGCCAAACAGCTTTACCAGCCGTTTCCCCATGGATTCCATCAACGCCAAGCGTTGAAGTTTCGCATCCATCAGAATCTCTCCTTTATCTTTTTTTGGGCACAAAAAAGCCCGCCAAACAGCGGGCAAAAGTGGTATTGCTATTCAGTTATGAGAAATAGGTCCGTGTGGAAAAACGCCATGAATGTAAGAGCGCCTAGCCAGAGGATGTCGCGGTGAGGGGCACCCGAGGGGCCCCCGCCTACCAGTCGCGGCTAGTCCTTAACGGCGGTGGAGGCCCGTTAGGCGGCTTAGGCTTACGGTTCCTGCTGCCGTCCCCCTTGGACGAGTTGCAGGCGCGGTGCATGCCCTGTAGGCCCGATAGACCTGGTGCCATGCGCCCCCCAAGGTTCACAGCCTCGATATGGTCCGCCGTGAAGCTCCTAGCGTCCTTCCAGAAGTCCGGATAACGCTTGCGGTCTTCCATGTCCCACAGGAACCCGTGGCCGCAGGCGACACACGGCAAACCCTGCGCCTTATACATGCGCTTCAAGGCGTCCCGTTGAGCCGTGTAGCGGCGGTCATTCCGATACGACTTCACCGCGGCCTCGCCTCGTGCCGTTGAACACAGCCGATTGGCGGTTCCAAACCCAGCGCGGTCCGGTAGACATAGACCGTCTCGTCAAAGAACGCCAGGAATCCCAGCCGCTTTGGCCCCCAGTCATGCTGACGCGCCCACGCGAACCGAACTTCCCGCCAGCCCTCCGGATCCCGGTAAGCCGCCGCCGGTAGAAGCTCCGCCGGCAGATTCAGTCCGTCATCTATGACCCGCTTACGCCTAACCACGGGCACGTCCGTAAACGCCGCGGACACCACGAGACGCTGGCAAATCGTCATCTAGGCCGGGGATTCGCAGTGTGGCCAGCAACCTAGCCAGGGCTAGCCGCTGCTGCCGCGCTTCACCAACGCCAGGATGAACCCTTGCGCCCTGCGAACTGGGAATCATGAGCCCGTCAGTCTTCACCGCGGCGTCAAGCTCCACAATCCGATCCCGAACCCGGCAAGCTTCCTCGAGCAAAGCCAACTCGTGCTCGGCCCAATCAAATTCAGCAGTGGAAACGTCCCACAATTTGCGACCCGGGGAATTTAGACCTCTCGGCGCAGCCATAAACATCACATCCTTTAAATAGAAAAGACCCCCTTAAAGGGCCGGAAATAGCGCCTCTTAACCCTCACGAGCCCTATACAGTTCCAGCGCCCCTACGGCCCTCACAGGGCCGCTGAGGGCCTATTGTTTGGGAGCGCGGAGGGATTTCTGCGACTAGACGGGAGGAGGCACAGTTACCTGTGGGTGGGGGTGTAGGGCCCCTGCTGATTCACGGTTGGTCAGCTCAGGGACAACGTCGGCGTTCCCTGACCCGTAGACTTCACCAGTGCGTATTATTTGGTCCATTGTTTTCGGCACTGGCTTGCTCTCGGGTCTTGTTGTCTCCCATATCGTGGGTTTGTTCGTGACAGCCTTTATCAGGCCTGATTCCTCCCTCGAGCTGAAGGATTTGTCACAACTAGCTCTTGCGGCAGCGGCCTTGGTCTTGTCGCTGTTCGCTCTCATCGTGAGCGCTAGGAAATCCAAGCGCGACGCCTTCCTCGGCATACATGACAAGCTGACCGAGCTGCATGTTCAGGAAGGACGCAAGATCCTTTACAACAAGGTCAACTCTCCCGAGGATGCTGCCAAGTTGATGGAGGATGAAGACTCCGACGAGTACGACAAGGTCAACCGGGCCATGGCGATGTACGACATCCTGGGCTTTTACGTTTACCGAAGGTTTGTCCGGAAAAGCTGGGTCTTGGAGGAGTGGGGGCCGAACCTAGTCAAAGCTAGAGTCCACGGCCAACACTTCACGGCTCATCGGCTGAAGATCGGCGCGCCATCCCCGTGGAAGAACTTCGACAAGATCAGCCGTGAGGCCTTCATCAACAGTGCCGGGAACACGGTTGCTGGCCGTGAGGCGCAGCCGAGAACCCAACCCTGATCGGGTCGGCATGGGAGAGGCCCCGCACGACGCCAGTTGTGCGGGGCCTCCTCAGCGAGGGATCAAACATTGGCCGGGGGGTCACCGTTGATCCTGCGTACAACCTATTTGGCCGACCTTGGAAGTAACTTGACGCAAAGGCCCCCACCGGCCTTAGACGGGGGTTCTTCGTGTTCACTTACTGGCGGCGGATGGTTTTCACTCCTGACGGTGTGCCGGTGTAGGAGATTTCCACCGAGTCGCCCGGCTCGAGCTGGAACGTGCTGATGCCCGTACCACCAGTGCCTAGCGGGATGAACCCGCCAGCAGCCCGCGGTTTGAACTGCGCCGAGGTGACGGTCCCGGCGAAGTACACAATTTCCGGTGTCACGCCCGCCGTGTAGGTTAGCGGTGACGCACCCGGCAGTGTGACGACAGCCCATGACGGGTAATAGCCCTTGTTGCCGGCAACGTGCGTGTACCCGGCCCATGTGGCGTCGAACTTCGCCGCGTCAGTCTTGTTCTGCACGAGCGTATTACCCTGCACGGTCGCGTCCGTGAGGGTGTGCCCGGTGTCCGTGAGGATGCCGTACACCTGCGTGCGCGTGTTCTGGTCATCGAAGCAGATGTTGCCTCGGACGACGGGCCGAACCAGGTTCTCGCTGAACCGTATGCCGTTGAGCGCGTTGCCGTTCACGTCGTTGTCTTCGATGTGGAGGTCATCGATATGCACGGTCGTTTCCGCGCCGGTCGCGGTGACGATGTTGATGCCTTCACCGCCGTTTCGGCTGAACTTGTTTCCGTGGATCTTGATGCCGCGAACCACGTCGGAACCCCACTTCGAGCCCACGAGACGGAACCCGTCGCGGGTGTTCGAGTAGCAGTTGTTGCCGCTGATGATGTGGTAGGCCTGGTTCGCTGCGAGGGAGTTCTTCTCGTAGTCGATGTTGATGCCGTCGCGCCCGTTGCTGTAGCACTGGTTGCCGCTGATGATGGCTTTCTTGTCGGGCTGGCCCAATGGTGCAAGGCCGGTCCCCTCATGGAGTGTGATGCCGTCGTAGCTGTTGCCGGCGCAGATGTTGTCCGAGTACACGGGCGAGTCCACGCCGCAACCGCCGATGCCCCAGGCGTTGCCGTAGGTGTAGTTCCCGATGATGCGGACACCCTTGGAGTAGTACGGGGTGTTACCGACGCCGCCCTGTTTCTCCACGAAGATGCCGTAGTTAGTGTTCCCGAACGCAATGCAGCCCTGCACGAGAACATCTTCCACGTCGTACTTGCCCGTACCGATACCGAACCCTGACATGCCGGGGTCATGTACCGCCTGGCCGCGCCCGTTACCGGAGGCGATGCAGTTGATGTACCGGCCACCGGGCAGGAAGTCCGAACCGAACCCGGTAGCGGTGAAGTTCTTGCACTCCACACGCTCCCAGTGCGCGTTGCGCAGGAACTCCGAAAACTGGCCCTTGAGACTGTTCGTGCCGGGGATGTCCAAGCCGTCCCAGGTCATGTCGAACCACTGCGGAGACTCGATAGGGGCCCCCACGGTCCCGTGTCCGGTGAACGCGGCGGACTGGTAAGGCTTGATGATGGTGCGGCGGATGCCGGCGCCCTGGTAGCGGACGTAGTTGCGGGGGCGCAGGTAAGCGCTGGTCCGGTAGACACCCTTGGGCAGGAACAGGGTTCCGCCGCCGAACGTTTCCAGGGCCGCGGCGGCGTTGTTGATCGCCGCGTAGTCGTCGGTTGTCCCGTCGCCCTTGGCGTTGTACGGTCCAGCGGTCACGTCCAGCACTAGACCGCCCAGGCCGGCGCGGGCGTAGGTCGTATCGAGTGCCGTTTTCGCGGGGCCGGCGTTGATGATGGCCTGTTCAACGGCCTGCTGAGTGGGCAGGACGTTGGCGCCGTCTGCGCCCTTGTCACCCTTGAACTGTCCAGCAGCGATCCGGGCCTCAAGGTCTGCCTGAGCGGCTGCCGCCGCGGTTGCCCCGGCAGTCTCCGCCGCGACCTGAGCAGCCACAGCAACGTCCTTAAGCCCCTCATAAGCGGTCACAAAGCCGGTGAAGCCGCCACCACTCCAGGCCACACGGTCCAAGGTGTCATGAGCGAACGCCGGCCCGAACCCATTAGCGTTCACCGGGAACGGGTTAGGCAGCGGGGTACCGGACGGATCCTTGATGAACAATGGCGTCATGGTGGGGTCGCCAGGTGCGAAGATCACAATAGAAGCGTTCTGCGCGATGTTCGCAGGGTTGGACGGGTCAGCAGCGAGAAGCTGCTCAAAAGTGAAAGCCATTTAGTTGTCTTCCTCAGATTCGTTTGTTTCTGTTTCCTCGTGCTGGGTTTCAGCCACGGGTTCGGGCGGGTCCGGCATGGTGCCGTAGGCGTAGAGCGGCATTTCTTCCTTCTTTTGGGCACAAAAAAGCCCACCGTGAGCGGGCTGCGTGGTCCGTGGTGGGTCTTTAAACTCCGAAGGCCCCGGCGCTGGTGATCAGCGGGGGCCTTCGGAGTGAAGTGTTAGGCGCCGTTGGCGACGGCTTCGAACTGGTTATCGTCCCAAAGGTGGGCTAGTTCGCCGGGCTTGCTGACCTGGAAGACCGTGGCGTTCATCAGGCCGACGGTGTCGAGGCCGTCAGCGGGCTCCGAGAGCGTCCAGAGTTCTTCGAGTTTCTGCCCGTAATAGGGGTGCTTCTCGATGTACTGGTTGGCGACGTCCACCCAAGACATGTCGATGGACCGCTGGATGACTGCTTTGACCATGACATCGTCGCCGGACAGTTCCGCCTGGTCGAGCAGCTTCGCGGCCTTGTCAGAGTCGCCGTGATCGAGGGCATTCACGCGCTCCTGGGCATCGCGGAAGCTGATGGCCCGCTGCGGGTCCGAGGTGCCGGCCGCGCCGAACAGGTCGCGGCGCAGGGAGTTGATGCGAGAGGCGCGGCTCCGCTCCATGTCGGCTTTGAGTTCTGCGAGCTGCTTCTTCGCTTCGAGGTACACGGCGGCAAGTTCCTGGCGCTTGCCGGCGTCGGTGAGCTTGTTGTTGGCCCGGACGTATTCGGACTGCTGGCGGAACGTGGTCTGGATGGTTTCGGCCTTCTGGCCTTGAGGGGTACGGGCGAGGTTGTAAGACATGAGTTTCTTTCTGCTGTTCGGGGATTGGTGAGTTGTGCTTAGGGGTGGGTAGGAGTCGGGCGGTCCAGTGCCTCGACTGAGTCCGCGATTTCGTTTGCGAGCCGGATAGCGTCCACTGCTGGGATGACAGCCCGGACGCGGTGGCCGCTGCGGATAAGGATCCCGGGTTGTGGTCCGGTGGGGCTGGTGAGGTAAGCGGGGTACGCGGTCAGGTTGCGGCCCTCTCGGATGTTGTCCTCGTAGTTCGCGGCCTTGCTGTAGAACGGTCGGTCCATCAGGCGTTTTCCTTGGTGGTCTTGAGGGTGGTGCCGTTGCGGAGGGCTTGGGCTAGGGCTTTGTAGTGTTCGGCGCGTTGCGCGGAATGAAGTGCGCGTTCCCGCCAGAGTGCGCATTGGCTTTCCCACGTCCAGTCGAGGGTGCGGGCTTCCGTGTATGGGTCATACGCCATTGCGTGGGTTCCTTTTCTTTCGCTGGTTGTCTATTCGCCTTGCGACTTTGTCGCCCACCGGGTCGCGCTGTAGGCCGCGGTCCGTGTGTCGTTCGGGTTCATTCTTGGTGGCTAGTAGTTGGTGGTGAAGCCTTAGTGAAAGCTCTCGATAGTGGCGGGCCTGGGCTTCCCAGTAGGCGGCGAGTTCAGCGTCAGTGGGCTGCATCAGTCGTCTCCTGGCTCGTAGATCGCGAGGCGCTGCTCGGCTTCGAGTGCCCTGGCCTGCCATTTCCGAAACAGTGCGTGTTCCTCGAGGGCCTTGGCCTTGTAGATTTCGCAGAGGTTGGCGAGGTCGTCCCGTGTGAGCTTCATGCGGCCTCCCGGTGGTCATACATGGCGAGCCGTGCGTTAGCGGCGTCCAATGAAGCCTTGACGGCGACTAGTTCGGCCTCGGAGCGGGTCAGCTTTTTCTCAAGCTTCGAGATGATGCCCTGACGTATCGCCGCCCGATGCTGCCATTTTTCGGCTTCCGTGTAAGTCATGCTGCGTTCCTGTTTTCGTCGCAAGTGAAGCAAACATTCGGTTTAGGTGTGGGATGAAGCGGGCAAGCCAACTCACTAACCAAGCCACTACTACTTAGGGAGTTAGTGAGAATAGGGAGAATAGGATCTTCGACGGCACTAGTACTCTCGTTCTCACTAAAGGCACTAATCTCACTAATCGCCTTAGTGATGGGTTCTCTAGTGAGTTGGGCAGTCAGATGACCTGGGAGGCTGAACACCCAAGCTCCACCGAATCCTGATTTGCTGGTGTGCCCGGATTCCTTTTTGGCCTGCTCGATACTGCTCTTGCCGAAGCCCAGCTCTTCAAGATGCGCGGTGAGTTCCTTGCTCGGAACCGTCCCGCCGCGCCCAGCCACGTAGTTCACCAGCTCTTCGCGTACGGATTCCTTCTTGGTCGGCTTACGATCCGCTTCAATCTCCTCGCGCTTCCAATCAGCGATGAGGTCCCGGATAGTCATGCAAGCGTCAGCAGGGGCCGTCAGGTGTGCCGTGGTGCCTGGGTCGTCATCAGACTGATCCCTGACCTGCTCCACCGTGACGTTGAACTTCAGTGCATTGGCTATCCCGGTGACGTTCGACTTATCAGGGCCCACCCAAAGATGCTGGATGCCCGATTCCTTGTCAGTGCGTGACCGGGCCGCGAATAACACCATGCGGGCCTTCTGACGAAGCACGGCAGTAGAACCCATAAGGTCGCGGGTGTTAGCGGTGTTGAGTCGGTTCGTGTGGGTCAGCAGCATCACGGCCAGGTTGTGGCGCTGGGCTAGGACCTTCCACGGGTGCATTGCCTGCCGTGCCTGCTGGGAGTCTTTGAGCACGAGGTTCCCGGATACCGTGTCCACCCATGCGTCCACGACAACGAGGGCCGGTTCTACGTCCTCCTGCCCCAGCATGGCGTCAAGGGTGAGCATGTCGCCGTTCATGGCATTCCCGAACACCGGGTTGCCGCTGCCGTCTTCCTCGGCACAGAAGACAAACACTCGGTTGATGTCGGCGCCCGCGAGCTTGAGGCGGGCCAGGACTTCGCCGGCTGAATCTTCGGTGACGATAACAACAACGTCTGCCGGTTTCCGCGTTGGCATGTTGACGGACTTGTCTGCGCGCCCGGTTGTGATGTTTGCTGCCATTCGAACCCAGAGCAGAGACTTTCCAATGCCTTCTTCACCAACCAGAACGGTTATCTCGCTCCGCGGCAGCCAGCCTCGG
Source organism: Arthrobacter sp. CMU6 (assembly GCF_059090205.1). Taxonomy (NCBI): domain Bacteria; kingdom Bacillati; phylum Actinomycetota; class Actinomycetes; order Micrococcales; family Micrococcaceae; genus Arthrobacter; species Arthrobacter sp. CMU6. Next base: position 38,641 of record NZ_JBNHFL010000002.1, on the reverse strand, counting down.
GCGAGCCACTTTGTCGCGGGCGGCGTTTTCATCTCGCTAAGGCGCCGCAACTTGAGCACGGGGTTTGCGGTCGGATCGGCTGGGGTGACGGCATCGGTTACGCCATAGGCTTCTGCGAGCCAATCGGCGCTCAAGCTGCGTTCTCCGCGGTGAAGTAGCCATTGCGGCCCGTTTCGGCGTCCAGGTGTCGAACGATTTCCCAGTGCCGGTATTCGGCCTCTGTGATGCCGCCGCTGCCGTTTCCGAGCAGTGCGCCGACTGTTCGTTCTTGCTTGGGTGTGGGGGCCGGCCAGTCCGCGAGTATGGACTCGATGTAAGCTGCGCGTTCGGCTTGCTTACGAAGCGGATTGGACGGTACAGTTCTGGTATCTTCGGATCCGTATGAGCGCGGATCCGGGGCAGCGTGAACCAACAGATGACTCCTTAATAGTCATGCAGCACCATTGAGCGGTGCGTTTTTACTTTGGTTGGCCTTACGTGACGAAGCCGCAACCTCCTGGCAGAGGTGTGCGGCTTCACTTCGTTGTCCTTGGGGCCTACTTAAATAATGACAGTCAACCTCTGCGATTAACAGAGCAAGCCGCGCGTCACCACAGGGCCCAAAAACTGCCTATCCACAGGCGAATTGCTACTGCTAGATACGCGATTATCGGCGTGTCGACTTGCCCGGATTTTGGCGTGTCGGGGCATGTAAAAACGACTCCCGTCAACACGGAATTGAGCACGCTTCTTTAATTGGCGCGGGTTTTTCATAGGGATAGGGGGATCTAAACCCACCTCCCCCGGTCAAGGAAAGCGCAAGTTGACCGAGCCCGTAGCGGTATCGCGAAGTAACCATTTTCCGCAGTAATCCACAGGCTCGGGGTCAAGAAAGTGTGATAGAGATCACACGATGTGTGGCGTGAATTCGATATTATTACGCACTGCCGCGCTTTGTTACGCAACGTCCAGCGGCTCGAACCTAACTTGGTCGTCTGAAAACTTCACGCCCGGCCCACTGGGCAGGATCGTTATTTTCACTAGGGAGCGGATAATCGTCCGCTTGTGCTCGAGCGTCGTGGACTCCCACGCTGCCGCTGCTCCTGGCCCTGTCATGCCCTCAAGGATCCTGTTTGGTTGCAACCGCCTGATGTCGCGTTCCGCGGCCTCCAGTTGCCCTTGTAGCTGCTCGTTGATGCGTGCCATTTGCCGGGCGGTAATCTCCCCTACCGCGAAGCTGTCCGCGAGGGTGTCCATGCGGGCTAATACGGCGTCACGGGAGTTCTGAGCCTCTAGGAGTGCATCGGGCTTGCCGGCGGGTGTAGAGCGCAGCCGGAACTTGGTCAGGTAGGCCACCATAAAGTCATTCACTAGGCCATCTACGGGCGCCATTTGCCGTGTGAGCTTCATGCAGCCGGGGCAGACATACGCTGGACCGCGCTGCCTGCCGTCAGGCTTTGGCTTGTGGATGTTGGGCCGCATGGCAGTCCCGCAGCGCCCGCAAAGGACGATCCCTGAAAGCAGGTACTTGGGCTCGAGGCCGCGGGAGTGCCGGCGCCCGGGTGTCGTGAGGATCGCGAGCGCCTGGTCGAACGTGTCCTGGTCGATGATCGGTTCCCAAACACCCTCGCCGACAATCTGCCCCTTGACGGTCCGGTGCCCTGTGTAGCGCGGCTTCCTGAGCATGGTCCCCACAACGCTGCCTATGAACGGATTACCGCGGCCCGTCGTGAAGCCCTTATCGTTCAGGTACTTGGCGAGACTGCGCAGGGACTCCCCCGCTATGACCATCCGGTACAGCTCGCGGATCGCGGCGGCTTCCTCCGGCACGATGACTTCCCGGTAACCCTGCTTGCCCTGGTCGTTAATGATGTACTCGCGGCGGTAACCGAACGGGGTCACGCCGTGCGGCTTGCCCTCTTTGGCGTTCTCCTGGAATTTTCGCTTTAGACGGCGTGACATTTGCTGTACCTCATGGCGGGCCACGTTGCCCTTGATACGCGCTGTAAGCTGCCCCTGCGGCGTGCTGAGGTCCACTTCCCCGCCAACGGACGCGAGCGCCACGCGGTGGCGGTCCGTGATGATAATGAACCCCTCTAGCTCCATCGGCGTGCGGGTGAGCCTGTCAATGTCCCAGACGATAACCGCGTCGATGTGCCCGGATTCGATGCTCGCCAACAACCGCTGATATTCAGGGCGGGGCTTGGCTTTCGAGGCTGATACGTCGTTGTCCGTGAACACCTCGACAACGGGCCATCCGCGGCGCTCCGCTTCACGCGTGCAGTCTTCTATCTGCCTGGCGACGCCCAAGGCGGTTCCGTCGTCGGAAGAGATACGGGCGTAGATGCCGCAGGCCTGCACGCTTGAAGTCATGCAGCAAGGCTAGCGGCTAGGCAACACTTATGGAATCTTGACAGGCGCGTTGATCCAGATTTCCTCGATCCCCGGATCATCCAGCAAAGGCTGGAGGGCCCCGAACCCGGCCACGGCATCAAAGATAAACCGCCGGGCCGGCTCCAGCGGCCCAAGCGGCGGAAGCGGACCCATGAGGGCGCGCTCGTCATAGTCGGTCACGGCCGCTTCCACGAGCCGCCTGACCTCGGCCGTCTGGTGCAACGGATCGAGACCCCGCCGACGGATCAGCTCCCGGACTTCATCCTCGACAATGCGTACTGCATCCATGAATTCCCCCGAACGACTGCCGCCCCCAGCGGAGGCAGTACATCTGGGTTAAAGCTAAGGGATAGTTTCCGGCGAATACAGAGAAAAAGCGCAGTTGTGGATAACCGACTGTCCGTCGGCCATCTGCTCCGATGCCCCTTATTCGCAGCGCCAGGCGGTTTCGCGATAAAATTGGTCGTTGTGCCTGCCATCCGAATCCTCGAGACGTCCAGGAATTATCCATCTGCGGTCCGCGAGGCCCCGGCAACAAGCCAGTTCCAGCCAGAGATCCAAGGCCTCCGAGCTGTCGCCGTCCTCCTGGTGGTGCTCTACCACCTGTGGCCTGGGCGCCTCACAGGCGGCTACGTCGGCGTCGATGTTTTCTTCGTCATCTCAGGCTTCCTCATCACTTCCCACATGTACCGTGAGGTCCAGGACGGTTCAACCCTGGGGCTGGCCCGGTTCTGGGCGAGGAGGATCCGACGGCTCCTTCCGGCGTCGCTCCTGGTTCTGTTGGTGTCCCTGGTCGCGGCCTTCCTTTGGATCCCGTCCACGCTATGGGAGGTTGCGGCCCGCCAGATCGGCGCCAGCGCCCTGTATGTTCAAAACTGGGTCCTAGCCACTGACTCCGTCGATTATTCCGCCCAGCACAATGATGCCTCCGCGGTTCAGCACTACTGGTCGCTCTCGGTTGAGGAGCAGTTCTATTTCGTGTGGCCCCTGCTGGTGGCCCTGCTTTTGTTCATCGCCCGATGGCCGGCGATAGCATCCAGACTGGGTCCGCTGTCTTCGCCCCGCGGCATGATGATCGCCGGCATAGGATTCGTCGGCGCAGCCTCGCTGATCTACTCGGTCTTCCTGACCGCCCACAGCCCGTCCGTCGCCTACTTCGTGACCCCCACCCGCGTCTGGGAATTCGCCGCCGGCGGCCTCGCCGCGCTCGTTTTCAATGGACGGCAATACTCCGGAAGGCTGGCCACTGCTCTCGCCTGGGCCGGAATCGCCCTGATCGCATATGCCGCCTTGACGTTCGACAGTGCCACCCCGTTCCCCGGATGGACGGCCATGCTGCCGGTGCTGGGTACTGCCCTGGTCCTCATTTGCAGCGGAAATCCCGCCCGGATGACACCCCGCTGGTGGCTCTCGCGCCGCCCGGCGACCTTCTTGGGCGACGTTTCGTACGGCGTATATCTGTGGCACTGGCCGCTGATCGTCGTCCTTCCGTTCCTCCTTCGCCATGACTTGGGGACATTGGAGAAGCTGCTCATATTGCTGGCCTCCACGTTGCTGGCCTGGATCACCAAGCTGGCAGTTGAGGATCCGCTGCGGCGTGGCCGGCTCCTGAAAAAATCCCTGCGGGCATACCTGTTCGCCGCCGTAGGCATGGCGCTGACAGTGGCGATGTGCTTCGGGCTGACCCCGGCCGCCTATTCCGAGTCAAGCCCGGACCACTCCGCCGAACTCGGAGCCTGCTACGGACCTGGCGCGCTGAACCCAGAGAACGGCTGTGGTCCTGTCATCGGCAACGAACCGCCGAGTCCTGCGCCCGCCTTGGTCGCCAAGCAGAATACGCAGCCATTGCATCCCGGGTGCCAGGCCGATGCCGTCGGTACCGACATCGTGAGCTGCGACCTCGGCGTCGACGCTTCCCAGGCGAAGGAAACCGTGGCTATCGTCGGCGACTCCCATGCGACGGCTTGGTTCCCGGCCCTGGAGACTCTAGCTAAGGACCGCGGCTGGCACCTCAAGACCTATACGAAGAGTTCCTGCCCTGTGACGGCGGCCGTCCGGATCCAGGCCTCTGAGAAGACCGACTCAAATCAGCGGGATTGCCTGGCCTGGGGCCAAAAGGTCACCCGGGAACTGGCCGGGAACAAGTCCGTGAGCACGGTCTTCGCGGCATCCTATTCGACCGCATTCTCGTTCGAATCCCCCGACAACAAGTCGTTGCGGAATCCGGCCGTTGACGGTTTCGCCGAGGTGTGGCGCCAGTGGCTTGCCGCGGGCAAAAAGGTCGTGGTGTTCGACGACGTTCCGCGGACAACCGGTGAATATGTTCCGACATGCCTCGCACGCCAGCAGGATGCACTCGCCTGCGCAGTTCCGGTGAACAAGGCGATTCCCCCGAACACGGCCATCACGAACGCGGCGAAAACCATGTCCGCGGAAGGCGTGAAGCGAATCGTCCTGCGGAACCAGTTCTGCGACAACAAGCTGTGCTACCCCGTCGTGGGATCCATGATCGTGTACCGGGACTTTTCACACATCAGTGCTGAATATGCCCGCGCGCTGGCACCCTACATCGCCAAACAGCTTCCATAAGAGCGGCGCGGGCGGATCCCGGGCGGATCATCAGAACCGCGAACACCCCAGAGCTGCGAAGACCCCGCGCCGCCTCTCAACGAGGCGGTGCGGGGTCTTCGTTTGCTTACGCCCGGTGCCGGGCAGTCTCGCAGGAACTTGTTTAGTCGTTGCCCGCGTAGCCGTAGGGGTTTGCGCTCTGCCAGCGCCAGTGATCAGCGCACATCTGGGTCAGGTCACGGTGCGCGGACCAACCCAGGTCCGCCAGGGCCGCCGAGGCGTCGGCGTAGCTCACTGCTGCATCCCCCGGCCGGCGGGGTGCGAACTCAAAGGGAACCTGGTGCCCTGCAGCCGCACCGAACGCATCGATGACCTCCAGGACGGATGAACCGCGGCCGGTCCCGAGGTTCCAGCGGAACGCGCCTGTCTTTGTCTGCAGGTAGTTCAGCGCCGCCAGGTGGCCGGCTGCGAGGTCCATGACGTGGATGTAGTCCCGGACCCCGGTCCCGTCCGGCGTGGGGTAATCGTTGCCGAACACCATGACCTTTTCGCGCCGTCCCACCGCGACTTGCGCCACGAAGGGCAAAAGGTTGTTGGGGATGCCGTGGGGGTCCTCGCCGATGCGGCCTGATTCGTGTGCGCCGACGGGATTGAAGTACCGCAGCAGCGCGATGCTCCACCGCGGGTCGGCATCGCTCAGGTCGGACAGGATGTCCTCGATCTGCTCTTTCGTCCTGCCGTAGGGGTTCGTCGCGTCCAGCGGCGACTTCTCGATCAGCGGAACATGCTCGGAGGCACCGTAGACAGTGGCCGATGAGCTGAAGACCAGCCGACGGACACCGGCCTTCTCCATGCTCTCAAGCAGGTTGAGCGTGCCCACCACGTTGTTCTTGTAGTACCAGAGCGGCTTCGCCACGGACTCGCCGACGGCCTTCAGGCCAGCGAAATGGATGACGGCGTCGAACCCGCCCTCCGCAAAGACCTGGTCGACAGCAGCAGCGTCGAGCAGGTCGGCCTCGCGGAACTCCACCTTCTTGCCGGTGAGCTCTTCAACACGGCGGACTGCCTCGATGTTTGAGTTCAAGAGGTTGTCCAGCACGACGACGTCGTGCCCGTCCTCGAGCAGGCAAAGAGCCGTGTGTGAACCGATGTACCCGGCGCCGCCGGTAACCAAAACCTTCATGGCCCTCATTTTATGCGGGGTCACGGCGGCGCTGTTAACTAAGTCGCTAGTCACAGCCCGGGCTTGACGCCAGCGGGGCGGCGCTCCCCCTTTTCGTTACAGGGATCACATAAGCACCATTAGTAACATCAGCCTCTTCAGTGTTAGGATGGCCGCCTACATCGCCGCCGGCGTGATGGGACTCAAGACGGCGAAGACGTCAGCCGCGAGCCGGCTCTCTGCCCGGAATTTTGAAGGCTACGGAGTGTCACATGAATTGTTCCCCGAATAGCAAAATCTCCGCGGCTATCGCCTTGAAGGCAAGGCGCGTCGCTCTCCTGAGCGGCACCACCCTCCTGTCCACGTTGCTTTGCCTGGGCGGCGGTCTCCCGGCCCAGGCAGATCCCGCTACCATGACAACTCCGCCTTCCCCCGAACGGCCGGCGTCGACCGCTCCGGCGTCCCCCTCACCTGCTGCAACGGCCACTCCCTCCCAGCCCGCGGAGCAGAATGTGACCGGCCCGGCTTCGGTGGAAGCGAGCCAATCCGCAGCCCAGCCCGAACCGCCGCCGATCGACATGGCTGCCCTGCGCGCCGAAATCGGAAAGGACGGCGCCTACCTCGGGCAGGGCGTCAAGCGCCGGGCCGCGACGTTCGCAAAGCAGTCCACCGCATCGTCCCTGAACGCGATCTCCACCGAAGCGGCCAACACCTGGATGGCACCCGGTGTTCAGGGCCTGGACGTGAGCAGCCACCAGACAAGTGTCAACTGGGCGGCCCAGTACAGCATGGGGGCGCGGTTTGCCTATGTGAAGGCCACCGAAGGGACCACGTACAAGAACCCCTACTTCAGCACGCAGTACGGCGGGGCGCTGGCCTCGGGCATGATCCGCGGGGCATACCACTTTGCCCTCCCCGGGGTTTCAACAGCCGCGGCCCAGGCCGACTATTTCGTCAACAACGGCGGCGGCTGGTCCGGCGACGGGAAGACCATGCCGCCGCTTCTCGATATTGAGTACAACCCCTACCCCTCGTTGGGAAACACTTGCTACAACCTGAGCCAGGCGGCGATGGTCAACTGGATCGCGGCTTTCTCCAACAGGGTCGTGGCCAGGACCGGGCGCCTGCCGATGATCTACACGACCACCGACTGGTGGACCCAGTGCACCGGCAACTCCGGCGCCTTCAGCCGCCAACCGCTGCACTTGGCCTCCTACTCACGCTACGTAGGCTCCATGCCCAACGGCTGGGGTACCTACAGCATCTGGCAGTACAGTGCCACCGGTCCGTTCGCCGGCGACTCCAACGCGTGGAACGGAACGCTCGCCAGCCTGCAGAAGTTTGCCGCAACGGCCGACGGCGCCGTGCCCACGCCCTCCATCACATCGTTGGGCGATGTGGTGGCGGCCGACTCCTCCGGCATCCTGTGGGATTATCCGGCGACCGGCAGCGGGACTTTCCGCACACGGAAGCAGATCGGCGTCGGCTGGAGCGGACTGCGGTCCATCAACGCCATCGACTGGAACGCCGACGGCGTTCTTGACCTCGTTGCCCAGTGGAACACCGGGCGGGTCAACGTCTATCTGGGGAACGCCGCCGGCGGGTTTGCCACCGGCCCTGTGCTCGCGGCGTCGGGCTGGGAAAACTATCAGCTGACGGTGGGCTACTGGTACAACAGCAGCTACTACCCGCAGATCATCACTCGTGACGCCTCCGGTGTGCTCCGCCTGTGGCGCAACACGTCCGGTTCTGGCGTTAGCGGAGGAACGGCCATCGGCCAGGGATGGGGCGGGCTTAACCTCACCATGATGGACTTCGACGGTGACGGCAACCAGGACGTCCTCGCCCAAAACCCGGCCGGCCAGATGCTCCTGTACCGCACAAACGGCAGCGGGGCGTTCGTAGCCGAGGCCCGCCGGACCATCGGCAGCGGCTGGCACAAGATGACAAGCGTCACCGTCACCACGAACTTCAAAGGGGCCGGAACCAACGGCCTCATGGCGCGCAACACCAGCGGCCAGCTCTACTACTATCCGGTCCCCGGCACGTCAGCGTGGGGTCCCGTCACCGCCATCGGAACCGGTTGGACCAATTACCTCATTGCAGGCGGCGAAACGATCAACGTCTCCATGGCGCCCGCGAAACCCTCGATAACCTCCGCCTCGGACGTCGTGACCGTTGACGCTTCGGGCAATGTCTACCGCCGCAGCGCGGGAACAGGAACTCTGGGGACCGCCGCCAAAATTGGCACCGGCTTTACCGGCCTGGCGTCCGTCCACGTCACCGACTGGAATGCCGACGGCATCCAGGACCTGGCCACGCTGAGCTCCACCGGGGTTTTGGGAATCCAAACCGGGCTGCCCGCCGGCGGCTTTGCGGCACGGACTGTTCTCGCCTCGGGTCTGTCCGGAGCTGACGTCACCTTTGGCAACTGGATCAAGGCCACCAAGTATCCCGGCGTCGTGGTCCGCAGGGAAGACGGCACGCTCCAGTTCCGCGCAAACCCCTCCGGCGGCGCGCTCGCCCCTGCGACAACCCTCAGCTCAGGGTTTGCCCGGACCGATGTCTCCATGGCAGACGCTGACGGCGACGGGAACCAAGATCTGGTGGCGGTCGATTACCTGGGCCGGATGACGCTGTACCGCTCCGGCGGAACGGGCACGCTGGTTGCCGAGGCACGCAAGCTCCTGGCCAGCGGGTGGAACATGATGAACAGCATCAGCCCGGCCAAGGGCTTCGCATCCGCCGGTTCGAACGGCCTGCTGGCCCGGGACCGTTCCGGACAGCTGAGTTACTATCCCCTGGCAGCCGGCACGTTGGGTGCCAAGTCGGTGCTGCCCTCCGGCTGGAATGGTCTTCTCATTGGGGGAAGCGGGCTCCTCGTAAGGGGACGGGCCATCACCAGCACTGCGGACGTGCTGACCGTTGATGCCGCCGGCGGGCTTTGGAACCGTCCGGCAGGGAATTCTTCCTTGGGCAGGCCCTACCAGATCGGGGTCGCCTGGTCAGGAATGAAGTCCCTGAACGTTGTGGACTGGAACAGCGACGGCGTCGCCGACATCCTGGCGCAAAAGTCCAACGGCATGTTGTCACTGTACCCGGGCTCGGCGTCGGGCGGGTTTGCCTCGTCATTCACAGTTGCCCCGTCCGGCTTTGCCCAGACCACCTTCGTTACGGGCAAATGGGTCTCCGGGTCCCGGTACCCGGGCCTAGTGGGTTACGGCACCGACGGCGCGCTCTACTACTGGGCGAATGCGACCGGACGGACCGTCAGCGCTCCGCTGCGTATCGGAGCTGGCTGGTCAGGGCTGAAGCTCGCCATGATCGACTTCGATTTTGACGGCAAGCAGGACCTGCTCGCCGTCAATGCCGCCGGCAACATGCGGCTTTATCGTTCCACGGGCGCCAACAGGTTCATCGCGGAAGCCAGGAAGACGGTCGGCAGCGGCTGGCAGTCGTTCCGTCAGTTCTCCGCCAACAAGGGTTTTGCCGGAACAGCCAGCAAAGGCGTAATGGCCGTCCAGACCGACGGACAGCTGCGGTACTACCCGGCAACCGGAAGCCGATGGGGCGCGGCCTTCACCGCGGGGTCTGTGGGGACGGCAGCCACCGTCTCGTACTCCTCTGCCGCCAGCTAAACGTCCTCGCGCAACGAAGGCGGCTTCCCCGTTGGGGAAGCCGCCTTCACTAGTACCTGCCCGTTTCCTCGGGCTGCGATGATGACAAATCTCCGCGCGCTTGCGGCGCGGAATCGCTGGCAGGGACTAGCTGAGGCCAGCCAGCGCCGCTTGGACGGCGAAGTCCGGAACACTTTCCACGACTTCGTCGAATGTTCCCTGGGCGACCACGCGTCCGTCGCGCATGAAGAAGACTATGTCGGCATGGCGGATCGTGGACAGCCGGTGTGCCACGGTGATGACCGTCACTTCTCCATGGAGTTCATTAATGGCCTTGGTGACGGCGGCTTCCGTGCTGGTGTCCAAGGCACTGGTTGCCTCATCCATGACCAGGACCTTGGGGACGTTGTACAGGGCACGGGCTATCCCGAGCCGCTGGCGCTGGCCCCCGGACATTGCCAGGCCACGTTCAGCTATGACGGCATCGATGCCGCCCTCGCGGCCAAGCACCGTCTCAAGAAGCTGAGCGCGGCGCAAGGCGGCCTTGACCTTGTCGGGGTCGACATTGGCGGGGTTCCACGTCAGTGCCACGTTCTGGCCAACTGTCGCGTCAAAGAGCGAGACTTCCTGGGGAACGTACCCGATTCGCTTCCGCCAATCGTCAAGCACGTACTCCATATTTTGGCCAGCGACCTCGATGTATCCCTCACTGGGTTCCAGAAGACCCAGAAGAATGTCGACCAGGGTGGATTTACCGGCGCCGGAGGAGCCAACCAGCGCTACGTGCGTTCCCGCCGGGATGGTCATGTTCACGTCTTTGAGCGCTGGCTGGTCCGCGTTCGGGTAGCTGAAGGAGACGTTGTGGAGAACGATGTCCGTCTTACCAGGCCCAAGCTTTCGCTGCGGGCGTTCGGTTGCCTTTGCAACCAGCAACTGTTCGCCGCTCTTGATGTCCCGCATGACCTGTTTGGCAAACGAGGCGCTGGAGTTCGCCTGGGACTGGACGGCCTGCAGCCTGGTCAGGGAAGGGACAAGGCGGAAACCGGCAACGGCAAACAGCCCGACCGCGCTCACCGCGCCGGCCGGGCCACCGGTGACCAGCCCGACGCCGCCCACGAGCGCGAAGCCGATGATCAAAGCTGTTTCGAGAACGTACCGAGGCACCTGCGCCAGCATGATCGACTGGGCGCGGGCGGTTGAGCTCCGCGTCCGCGTCAGGCTCACCTGCTCCTGGACGTCGCCGGCGCGGCCGGCGAGTGTCAGTTCCTTCAAAGTGTTCATGGCTTCGGTGAGCATCGTGACGGTACGACCGGACCACTTGCGGTTCTCGCTACCGGCACTGACCGCCCTGGGTGAGATGACGCGCGCCAGAAGGAAGGCGATAAGCCCCAGATAAGTCAGGGACACGACGGCGATCAGCGGCTCTGCCACGAACAGCACAGCAATGACGGCCAGCAATGTGCCAAATTCGCCAAACAGCGTCATGGCGGGAATCAGAACGCCGGACACCGTAATGCCGACGCCCACGTCCACCATGCGGATAAGCTCGCTGGAATTTTTCTTGAGCCGGTCTTCCCAAGGTGACGCAAGGTACGCTGCAAAAAGCCGGTCACCGATGGCAACTTCGTGCTGGGCGAAACGCCGGGTGGCGATGCGGAGAAGAAGGACGGCCAGTGCGCCCTTAAGAACGATCAGGGTGCAGACCGCCCCGAGTATGGGCAGTACGTGCTCGGAGACGTCGCCAAGGACCGGGAGCGTCACCGCTTTGTTGGCTACGAGCGACGGCAGCAGCATCGCGATCATTCCCAGCGCTACCATGTCCAGCAGGGCCAGACATGCACTTGCTATCCCGTAGCTCAACAGGAAGCGTCGGCTGCCCGCCGGCAAGGTGGAAAGCAGGGGCCGCAGGACTGCAAATAGATTTTTCATACAGGGATCAGGTTACTTGAGAAAGTCCTTCATGTTCTTGCCAAAAGCCGGCGCCGCAAGCCTCCGACTGGTTAGCGATAGTCTGATCCAATGAAAAAGAGCGTCCTACTCCTGAGTTTTTCTCCCCTGAGGCGTGACCCGCGAGTCCTGCGCCAGCTCAAGATCCTGAGGGAGGAGTACTCAGTATCGACCTGTGGATTCGGACCCGCGCCGGACGCAGTTGAAGAACATTATGAGATCCCCTGGTCAGAATCCGGCTGGTGGCCGAAAGAGCTGAAGTACGCCGGCGCCTACCTCGCATCGCGGAACTTCGGGACGTTCTACCGTCACGAACCGCGGGTCCGCTTCGTGCTGAAGAACATTCCGCAGGGGCAGTTCGACATCATCATCGCCAACGATGTGAATACCGTCCCGCTGGCCCAGCTGCTGAGGCCCCGCGGCGGCGTACACGCAGACCTTCACGAATGGGAGCCCCGCTCGCCGGGCAGCGGCATGAATTGGCGGATCATGGGACTGCCTTACTCCCGGTGGCACCTGCGGCGCGTGAAGGAGGTGGCGTCGGTGACCACCGTAGCTCAAGGGCTTGCCCAGGCGTATCAGCGCAAGTATGGAATTTCCGCACAGGTGGTCACGAACGCTGCGGATTACGTTGAGACCTCCCCAAGTCCGGTAGGAGGCCCCCTGAGAATGGTCCACAGCGGCGGGTCGAATCCTTCACGCCGGCTGGACCTGATGGTGGACGCAATGCGGGGAGTCGAAGGGGCGACCCTCGAGTTCATGCTGATGTCGACAGGCGAGGGAGCCGTGGAAGCCCTGAAGGAGTACGCCGCTGACGTACCGAATGTGACCTTCCGGGATCCGGTCCCTTACAGCGAACTTGTTGAGACGCTAAGCGCGTACGACGTCGGCTTGTTCCTGCTTCCGCCGACCAACTACAACTACGAGATGGCGCTTCCCAACAAGCTCTTCGAGTATGTTCAGGCACGTCTGGCGATTGTCATCAGTCCCTCGCCGGAGATGGCGCGCATTGTCAACGAGCATGAACTGGGACTTGTCGCAGAGAACTTCAGTGCTGATGCCTTCCGTACCGCATTGCAGTCACTGACACAGGAGTCCGTACAGAAATTCAAGGAAAACAGTCACAAGGCTGCCCGCGAACTCTCCTCGGAGTCTGCGGTTCGGCCTTGGCTGGAGGCCATGCGTGCAATCGGCTAGTGATGGGTGGGGCGGTTAGGCAAGGCGCGACTACGGTTCAAGCACCTCTCGATAGATGCGTGCCAGCGTATCCACTGCGGTCTGCGGACCGTGGAACCGTTCGGCCCATTCCCTGCCCTTGGCTTGAGCGGACGCGGCCAAGGGATCCTCTATTACACGGCAGACTTGGGCTGCCAGGCCCTCCGGTCCATCACCCTGAAGTACCGGCGCTTCTGTGTAGTAGTTCTCGCCCACATTCATCACAACCGGAATGCCCATCGAGATGGCCTGCAATTCGCTCATCGCCATGATTCCGGCAGACTGGCCTATGATGCAGTGCGCTCCTGCCATCCACTGCAGGTAAGCCGCTTTGGGCATCTTCGGAACAAGGTTCACGCCCAATGCCCTTGCCTCATCCGCCATGTTGCCCCAGTCGAGTCCTTCAAGAACCACACGACCCTGCAGGGCGTCCTCGATGGCGGCAGCAACCCTAAGCTGCCCAGCTCCTCCTTTTGAATCCTCCCAGCGGGAGGCAAAAACCACGCGTGGCTCGGGCGTTGGCTGCCAGCCGGGCAGTTCTGAAAAATCCACCGGATTGGGCAGGTAGCGGGCGTCGGAGCGGGCGGGCAGCGCATGCTCTGCCAAGTCGGGCGTGGAATACAAAACGGCTTGAGCGTTGTCGGCACCCCACTGGATCTGCGCCCGCTGCCGGGGATCCTGGTAGAACTCCCGAATATCGGTGCCATGGAGATGGACCACAAACGGGCGGCGGGGCCAGCGTGTTGCGATGTCAACCCGGGTACCAAAATGGATGTGGAGCAGGTCGGCCGGCAAAGTCAGCGCCCAGCGCCGGGCCGTCCACGTCGCGACTCCGCGCCACCTGTTGGCCCACCCCTGCAGATCGGCACCATCCTGGGCAGTGTCCCTGGCGGGCAAGTGGCTCCACGGCTGACCTTGGGCCCGGCCCGCCCGGACCAGCGTGGCGCCTACATCCGCGCAGTCAAAAAGGTGCACAACCCGGGGATTCCGGTCGTTTCTGGTCATGGTTCGAACCTAGCAGACAGGCAGGACCGGGCAGCACACGTGCCGGGTCCCAGACGCGGGACGGTACAGTAATACGGTCAGAACACCGGAAGGAATTTAGTGAGTTCACCGAAGCGCCCCCACCTGATGTACGTCGCTTGGGGGTTCCCTCCCTCACGGGGTGCGGGCGTCTACCGTGCCTTGGCCACCGCCAACGCCTTTGTTGAGGCAGGCTGGAAGGTGACGGTGCTGACCGCCACACGGGAGGTCTTCGAGTACCAGACCGGGACGGACACAGCTCTGGAAAAGCTAGTACATCCGGAGATCAGGGTGGTGCGCGCACCTTTCGACTGGGTACGGGGCGAGCCGGACCTGTCCAAGTGGTCACGTTCGAGGCTGCAGTCAAACCTCTTGTGGACTTTCCTCCGGGGCAAAAAGGATCTCCTATCTTTTCCGGAGCCCGTCTATGGAGGGTGGAGCAAGGCTCTCCTCCAGGAGACCATGCGCATTCACAAGGAATCTCCTGTCGATCTCGTCGTAGGGTCGGCGAACCCGAATGTCGATCTGCTGCCGGGATGGCATCTCCACCGCACCGCGAGTGTCCCCTTCGTCGTCGATCACAGAGACGCGTGGAACATGGATGTCTACACGGGGAAGCGAGTTGGTTCCCCTATGAATCGCTCTGCACGCCTGGAGCGAAAAATGCTCAGGGCAGCGGAAGAAGTCTGGTTCGTCAATGCTCCCATTCGTGACTGGCACGCCCGGGAATACTCAGAAAACTCCGATAACTACCACGTTGTGGCGAACGCCTTCGATGCCGAATTTGCAAAGAATTTCGATGGCAAGCAGCCTCCCGCCCTCACAGACGAAGGTGGGATCACGTTCGGCTACCTCGGCACGATCTACGGTCCCATACCGCTGAAGGAGACCCTCGAAGGTTGGCGCCTGGCGCGTTCGCGCTCGCCGTTGGTGGCGCGGTCCAGGCTTGTTATTCGAGGCCGGCTGGGACACTATTCCGAACCGGACCCAAACACTTTGAAGCTTTTGGAAGAGTACGGCCCGGACGCAGTGACCTACGGCGGACCGGTCAGCAAGACAGAAGTTGCAGATGTCTACAATGATTTCCATGCGCTTCTGCTGATCATCGGCAAAAGTCCGTTCGTGACGAGCGGCAAGGTTTTTGAATATGCCGCCACTGGACTCCCCATCGCTTCTTTGCACCATCCTGCATCAGCTGCTTCCTCCATCCTCAACGGCCACCACGATTGGTTCCCCGTGCAGGAAGTTTCTCCGGCCTGCATCGCTGACGCCCTGCTGGAGACTGCTGAACGGGCAGTGAAGATGAGCGCGGAGGACTACGCGCGGAACCAAGCCTGGGCACAGCATCTTTCGAGGGACAAACAGCTGCAGCCGCGCATCGGGCACCTGACAGAACTAGTGGCGGAGGCCAACCATGGATAAACCCCTGCACGTCGTCATCGTGGTTGGCTCGCAGTCCGAACCGGATCAGCTGTTCCGTTCGGCGCTGGGCGACCTTTCCCCGCAGGCTGCGCTCAGCAACGCATCCGGAACAGAAGTCAAGGTTTCGCTGCTGTCACGGCGCCCGGCCTCTCAATCCCAGGACCTGGCGGCCGCACACGTGCTCACTCCATTGCGTATGCCCCTGCCTGACCGCTTGTTCGCAAGCCTGCACCTGCACCGGGTAGAGTCCCTGCTGCGCAAGCTACCACTGGGCCGCCTTCTGATTTCGCTCGGCCCGACAGACCCTTCGCGGGTTTTCTGGCGGGCTGTGCGCGCAGATCCTGCAGCGCTGGCATTGCTTTCCTCAGCGGACGTCGTATTGGCTGCCGACCTCCCGGCAGTGCGGACGGCCTGGCATCTTCTGCACTCCGGGAAAATTCCATCGGCCTACTTCGGGCTGCAGGCTGGACTGAAGGTGTTTGCCTCCAAGTTTAAGAACGCCACGGAGACCGTTAGGTAAATCTGGCGCAGCCTCCGTCCCGCGGAAGCACTTGCCCGGTCTCGCTTATCGTATGCCCGCACCGTTCAGGCAGGCGGAAACCTAGATGAGGTCTTTGATGAAGATTGCACTCACCAAGAGCTCGCTGCTCATTCCCCCCACATATTTCGCCATCGCGCATGCGACGAGAATGAGCGAGCAGATGGAGTTCCGCTTCTTCACCATGGCTGCCGAGGTTACGGATCCCCCGGAGAATCTTGAGATCACGGACTTCGCACCGCAGCGGCACTTGCCCTTCAAAGACCGCGAAAAGTATCTTCCTTTTGTCATGCCGAGGATGGCCAAAGCAATTGGCGAGTACGGCCCGGAAGTTATTCACCAGCACTTCGCTACCTGGTCCTGGCCGGCCGTAAAGGCTTCCCGGAGCAAGGGAATTCCCCTTCTCACCACCGTTCATGGGGCCGACGTGGTGACAGCAGGAAAGCAACCGACCTCAATGATGGCCCGGTGGCACAAGTACAACCTTCGTGAAGCCATGGAACAGAGCACACGGATCCTGGCCGTAAGCCGCTATCTGGCGGATCTGTCAATTCAATACGGTTTCCCTGCAAAAAAGCTTGAAGTTCATTACCTGGGTGTGGACACCGACGTTTTTGTGCCGGGACAACGGAACGCTGAAACTCCCGCCCCTGTTGCCTTGTTCATTGGAGCCCTCAACCACCAAAAGGGCATAACCGACCTGATAAAGGCGTCTAACGAACTAATCGGCGGCGTTCCCCACAGGCTTGTAGTTGCAGGCCGGGGACCACTGGAAGGTGCAGTCGAAACTGCGGCCAAGCAGAATCCGCACATCTCGTATCTGGGGCAACTAAGCCGTCAAAGCGTGCTCGCGCAGCTTCAGCAAGCCGACGTGCTGATTGCCCCCAGCCGGCTTCACAAGGGGGCGCGTGAGGCCGCAGGGTTGGTTCTCCTTGAAGCCCAGGCTTGCGGCACCCCGGTCATCGCGTATGACAGCGGCGGGACTTCAGAAATGGTGGGCCCGGAGTCCGGCTACCTCGTTCCTGAGGACGACATCCAATCCCTGCGCATGCGGATGGAAGACATCTTCCGCCTGGACCCACAGTCCCGGGAGCAGTTGCGCACGTCCGCCCTGGCGTTCGCCCGTACCGAGCGCAGTCTCGAGAAGAGTTGTTTGGAGCTCGCAGAGCACTATCACCAGTTGGCAGCCGCAGAGAGCCCCTAGCTGTGGGCTGCAGATTTACCCGGCTCGTTCAGCTGACCGGCCGGTACGGGGGGCCGCCGTCGCCTTGGGTTCGTCCCCATCCACCAGCTGGGACGCCTGCCACGCGCGGCCGGCGTGTGCCGTACCGGACGGGGAGGTCCGTTCCCAGGGCCGCTCGGCTTCATCCAGAGCGATCCTGCGGGACAGCTTGGTCAGGGTGGTCTCGGTCTGCCGGAAGCGCTGGTGTGTAGTGGACATGTAGACGAGGAACGAGACGATGAAGGCGTACAGCATCAGGTCGGTGCCCCGGCCCACACCGACGAGGCGCGCCAGCTGGCTAAGAATCGTCGGAAAGAAGATAGACAAGACCGCGGAAATGGCGAAGAGCATCACCATGATGCGGCGCACGGCCATGTGCTTCGCGTTTGACCCGCCGCGCACGAGCATGAGCGAGAAGAAAACAACGACGAGAACCAGGACTACTTGAACGATGATGATCATAGGGTCTACCTAAAAAGCAGGTCCGCCAGGATGTTGACGGAATTGAGAAGTGACTGGCCCTTCGACTTCGAATACTGAGTGTAGATAATCTCCACCGGGTGCTCGGTCCATCTCGGCTTTAGAGCAGCAAGGATCTGGATCAACTCTGAGGCGTGGGCCATCCTGTTTTGTGTGAGGTGGATGTTCGAGACCACGTGGCGGTTGAACGCCCGGAGGCCGTTGTGCGCATCCGTCAGGGGCATGCCGGTACTCCAGCGGGACTGCACGGCAGCCGTCCGCAGCACCATCCTCTTGACGGGACCGATACGTGTCCGCGAATCGAGGAATCGGGAGCCTAGCACGACGTCGGCCTCTCCACTACGGATTCTCGCTACCATGGCCGCGGCGTCACTGACCCTGTGCTGGCCGTCGGCGTCGAAGGTCACCACGCAGGACATCTCCGGATCCTGGAGCACGTACTCGAAACCGGTCTGCAGCGCCGCGCCCTGCCCAAGGTTCACCGGATGCTGCACCACCACGGCGCCGGCGTCGCGGGCGGCCTGGGCTGAGGTGTCGGAGCTCCCGTCATCGACGCACACGACGTGCGGAAACTCCGGCAGAAGATCTTTGATGACGGAGCCGATGACAGGGGCCTCGTTGAACAGAGGGATGACAATCCAAGTGCGACTCACTACGCAAGTATCGCATAACAGGCACTCACTGTTCGAAGCGGACCCTGCAGGGGAAGCCGCCCTGGCCGCAGCGCTGGCCCGGCCCGGCTCCTATGGCCCCACCCTCTAGAATGGAACGATGCGCCCAAAAATTCTCTGTATTTCCTTTTCCGATATCAAGGCGGATGCGCGTGTCCTGCGGCAGTTGGACGTCCTTGCGGAGTTCGGTGACGTCACCACCATCGGCTACGGAGATAAGCCTTCGGCTGCGGCCGAGCACCTGCAGATTGACTCGTCGTTGTGGTCTCTCCCCCAAACGCCCATGGGCGTGGCTCTGCTGGCTCTGCGCCGGTTCCGGGCCGTTGAATTGAAGGCTCCGGCCATAAAATCGGCTGTCCGGCTCCTGGCGGGACGTTCCTTCGATCTGGTGGTGGCCAATGAAGCCCGGGCACTGCCTCTCGCCCATCACGTAGCGGGGCAGGCCCCGGTGTGGGGCGACATGCACGAGTGGGCCCCCGAGGAACGGGTTCAGGTCCTGTCCTGGAAGCTGTTGGTCAAGCCCTTCATGACGTATGTCTGCAGGAAGTATCTTCCCGGCACGCAGGCGGTAACTGTGGTGAACGATTCCATTGCCCGGCTGTATCAACAGAACTTTGGCTGCACTACTGCTACCGTCCGCAACGCCAGGCCCTTTGCGGACCTCCAGCCGAGCCAGCAGGCGTCGGATGTGATCCGTCTTGTCCACAGCGGCGCAGCAGTTCCGGGCCGGAACCTGGAGGGCATGATAGAGGCGGTAAACATGCTCGGGGATGGTTACAGCCTCGACTTCTACCTCATTCCCGCTCGCGACGGCGGACGTTACCTGCGGGCCCTTCAGTCGTTGCCCGCGGGCAACAGCAAGATCACATTTCACCCGCCGGTCACGCCCGGCGAACTGCCCGGTGTCCTCAACCGATACGATGTCGGCATCTATACGCTTCCGCCGCAAACGCGGAACCAGGAACTCATGTTGCCCAACAAGTTCTTCGATTTCGTGCAGGCCCGTCTGGCAATCGTGTTCGGGCCCTCCCCCGAAACCTCGGGGCTGATCAGGCAACACTCCCTCGGGGTAGTCACGGACGATTTTTCGCCTGCCTCCCTTGCCAAGGCGATCAGCAGCATGACACCGGCGGACATCGCCAAGTACAAAGCCAATGTTCACTCGGCCGCTGACCTGCTCAGCTCGGAAGTGGACGAAGAGGCCGAGCGGCGTATCCTGCGTGCGCTGCTCGTGTCCGCCTGAAGATTACGTCCGAACATCCAACCCGTTAAAAACAGAATGGTAAAACACTCTCATGCGAATTCTTAGCGTCGTTGGCGCACGTCCCCAGTTCGTGAAGCTTGCGCCCATTGCGGCTGCGATGGAAGGCAAGGCCGAACACCTGATCGCCCACACCGGCCAGCACTATGACGAGCTGATGAGCGACGTGTTCTTCCGCGATCTCGGCATCCCCGCACCCGACTTTAATCTCGGTGTCGGGTCAGGAAAGCACGGTGCCCAGACCGGGGCCATGCTGCACGGACTGGAAGAGGTCCTCGAAGAATGCCGTCCTGACTGCGTCCTCGTTTACGGTGACACCAATTCAACCCTTGCGGCTGCGATCGCTGCCATCAAGCTGCACATCCCTGTCGCGCACCTTGAAGCCGGGCTTCGCTCCTTCAACCGGCGGATGCCCGAGGAACACAACCGCGTGCTCACCGATCACAGCGCGGACGTGCTGCTCGCACCGACCGAAGTAGCCGTCAAACACCTGGCGACCGAGGGTCTTGCCGAAAAGACGGTGCTGGTGGGCGACGTCATGACGGACGTCCTCTTTAAGGTCCGTGACATGCTCGACGGCGGGGACCAGCCGCTGCCGGTCGACGCAGCTCCGGGCGAGTACTACGTCTGCACCATCCACCGGCCGGACAACACGGACGCTCCGGAACGGATGGCGGCGATTATCGGGTCCTTGGCCAGCCTCGAGAAGCCGGTATTCCTGCTGGCCCACCCCCGGCTAGTCAGCCTTGCGGCCAAGCACGGCATTGAGCTGGAGCAGGGAGCGGTGCGCGTTGCGTCCCCGCTTGCCTACCCGCAGCTGGTCCACGCCGTCCGGAACAGCGCTGGCGTCATCACAGACTCCGGCGGACTGCAGAAGGAAGCTTTCCTGCTCCGCACGCCGTGCACGACGATCCGCCCCGAAACTGAATGGGTGGAGACCGTCGAACTTGGCTGGAATGTGCTGGTGAGCAAGGACCTGAGTGTCCTTGCGGACACCGTACGCCGGCCGGCGCCGGTACCGACGGACGCCACTCCGTACGGCGACGGCCACGCCGCTGAGCGCACTGTGGCGGCGCTGCTTCAGGCATTCGGAAGCTGACGCGCTACACGGGCTAAAGAAGACCTCCGGATCAGGCACCCAGCAGGGCGCCTGATCCGGAGGTCTTTTGCTGTACTAGTTGCAGGCCACGACTTTGAACAGCCGCGCGCTGCCCTGCTCGTCCACAAGCTGCACCGCCCTCGAGGACTCGAGGTTCTGCAAGCCGGGATACATCTTGCTCTCAGGGTGATTGAGGAGATACTTGTCACCGAAATCGAGGGCATAGGATACTTTCGTCGCCTTCACGGCTTCACATGCCGCAGGTGATGTGTCTGCGTCAGCGAGTGACTCCGCCACGACCCGCATGCTCTCGCTCTCCCGCTGACCCATGTAAAATTCCAGCACCTTCCGGTCGGCAAAAGCGTATGCAAGCGACCCGCCGTTCCACGGGTTCACCGCGATCACCGCGTCTTCCGGGACCTTGGTGGCCAGGCGCGCCAACAGCGCGTACTCGTCCGTGGACACGATGGACTCTTTGGTGTCGCGCTTGAAGAAGTACTGGCTGGCCTTCACATATCCGCTGACCGGGCCGGTCTGCGTGACCCACCCGAGCCCGAGAGATACCAGCGTGATACCGGCAAGGCCCGCAACGCCGCTCGGCCACTTCCCAAGTGCCTTAACCGGCCGCAGGTTTAAGGCCAGGACGCCGGCAGCCGCTTTGATGTAATCGGCTGCGGCCAATGCACCAAGGCCGGCGAGTACCACCACAAAGATTGGAAGATAGGCAGCCAGCCGGTTGGTGTCCTGGTACCAGGTTCCCGTGAAGAAAGCCCGGGCCCAGCCAGCCGCATAACCCGCGTCCACAACGTAGAGGAACCCGGCAACAAAATAACATCCGAGTAACCACAGCGCCGTGCGACGGCGGATGATCCTAGCCATCCCGATCAGCGCCAGGACTGAAATGATGAGTGTGACATCGCTGTTCATGGGCGCGTTGGCCACCACCTCACCTACAGCTCCCGCCACCGTTTGATGGGCCGCCCAGCCGTTGTAGGGACCCGGACGGAGCCTCTGCCACACGACCAGCACGGCGGCTGCCGCAACGACAGTGACCAAACCCACGACGACGAATCGCATAGCCGGCGCTTTCGTCCGGATCATCTCCCTGACGTGGAGGAATAGCCGCGACAGGACAACCGGGACGCTAAATGCCAGCAGCGCATTAACCGCGCTCATGTGGGACAACGCCAGGCCGGGAACCGCCAAGAGCAACCCGAGCCAAGCCCGGAGCGCAGGTTCGCGGAGTGTCGCCGACATGCGGCAAACAAGTATCATGGCGGCGATGACCGCCGGGAGGGCGCTGACCGAGAGCAGGTTGGGGAACAGCGGCCCCCACACCAACAGCAGGTAGGGAAAGGCCATGAAGCCGGCAGACATCACACCTGCGGCCATCAGGCCGATGGGGCGAGGGCCGATGACAACACGCGTCAAAAACACCACCGAAACGGGCCAGATCACCGCAGCACCAACGAGGTTCACCGCGTTCACCGAGACAGGGACGGACGCACCAGTCAGCTGCGAAACGAGGGCAGCCAGCGAATGCCATACCGCGGGATACACGGAGGACAGGCCGCCGGTACCGCCGGCCATGCTGCCGAGGTTCAGGGTGGACGCATTGCCCGTGTCCAGAACGTAGCGGACGGCGTTGAGATGAAAGACGTTGTCGTAGCGCTGCGAAATATTGTCCGGTGCACCTACCAGCTGGATGTACCGGCGGGCGATAAGTGCTGCCGCAATGGCAACACCGATGGCAACAGCCGCCGTAGTCGGCCAGCTGTCGGCCAGCTGCACGGCGCTCCGGTCCGCCCCAGGTTCCTGGCGCCGCCACGGCCGCCGCGTCACCGCCCACGCTGCCGCGAACGCCAGTGCGGCGGTCACAAGCACGACGCCGACGCCCCAGTCGACACGGACGAATGGCGCCAGCACAGCGCCAACGCCCGCGATGGACAGGGACAGTACAGGGGCGAGTCCGAGTAGGCTGGTCCGCCGGAACCCGAGAGCCCAGGCAAGCGCACCACCGGGCAGGAGCACCACGGCTGCAGCGACTAGCAGGGCCGGCAACGAGGTCAGCCAGGACAAATTTTCCTCCAAGGGTGTTTCAGGGCCGGCCGGGATCGGCTGGACGGCTGCAGTGCAGCGGAAGCGTACGGTTGAGCGTGAAAATCCTAGTTGCCCCGGAGCCGGCCAATCACGTCGGCCACCGGGCCGTCCATGACCACCCGCCCGTGTTCCAGAAGCACTCCACGCTCACAGACGTGCGAGACCAGGTCGAGGTCATGGCTGACCACCACCAGCGTCTTGCCGGCCGCCGCGAGTTCCTTGATTTTGTTGAGGCACTTCTTTTGGAACGGCTCATCACCCACGGCCAGGATTTCATCGACCAGGAAGACGTCAGGGTCCGTGTGGACCGCCACCGAAAACGCCAGCCGAAGGTACATGCCTGAGGAATAGAATTTGACTTCAGTGTCGATGAACTCCCCGATCTCGGAAAATTCGACGATGGAGTCAAACTTCTCATTGATCTGGGCCTCGGTCATCCCCAGGATTGCTCCGTTGAGGTATACGTTGTCACGGCCCGACAGATCAGGGTGAAAACCGGCGCCGACTTCAATGAGGCCAGCCACGCGCCCACCGGTCCGGACCGTACCCGAATCAGGACGCATCACTCCGGAGATGTGCTTCAGGAGCGTCGACTTGCCCGAGCCGTTAAGCCCAAGCAGTGCGACAGTTTCACCGTGTTCGACGTCGATGGACAGGTCGCGGAGGGCATGGAACTTCTTGGACAGATCACCCTTGCGGCCCCGCAGGAGCCAGACGAGTGCTTCCTTGAGCGAACGGGTATGCCGCAGGACGAACTGCTTGTTGATGTTGCGGATTTCAATAGCGGTGGTCAAGGCTCACAGCTCCTGTGCGAAGCGGCCCTCGAGCCGGCGGAAAGTCCATTGGCCGAGGAAGAGAATGGCAAGCGAGATGAGCAGCCCCACGGGAATCCACACCGTGAGCAGGTTGGGCGGGCTTCCCTCCGCCCCGGCAGTCGTCGGGAGCCAGAACGCATGGTGGAAGGCTTCAACCGCCACCGCGATCGGGTTGAGCTGGTACACCGTGAACCAGGTTTCGCCGGCTTTGTCCTGCACCATGCGCCAGGAATAAAGCACCGGAGCTATCCAGGTCGCGATCAGCAGGATGAGGTCCACCAGGTTTTCTGAGTCACGGAAATATACGTTGACTGCCCCGAAGAACAGCCCCAGCCCGGTTGCGAACAGCGCGATGATCAGAAAACCGGCGACGGCGGTGACCGCCTCCAGTGGGCCTGGCCGCCAGCCGCTGAAGAGACAGGCCACCAGGAGGACCAACAACTGCGGAAAGAAATGGACCGCCGAGACCCACACCGAGGAAACCGGAAACAATTCTCTCGGCAAGTAGATCTTGTTGATCAGCCCGCTGTTGTTGACGATGGAACGCGTCGCCGTGCTCAGGGACTCCGTGAAGAAGTTCACCAGGATAATCCCGGAGAACAGGTAGACCGCGTAGTTGGGCAGTCCTCCCCTGTTGGTCGGGCTCTGCTCCAATCCCAGGAAAACGCCGAGGGCAATGTAGAAGGCAACGAACTGGACGCCGGGCTTGACGTAGGTCCACAGCAGACCGAGGACCGAGCCCCGGTACCTGATCCTGAGCTCCTTGCGGACAAGCAGCTTCAGGAGGAACCGGGAACGGAACACGTCAACGAGCCCGTTCCCGGTTCCCGGCGCCACCAGGGCCCGGCCGGAGTCCTGTTGGGTCGGAGAGGTGCGTCCGTTTGTCACTGACCGGGCTTCTGCTGTTCAGCGTCGGAGCCGGAGTTGGCCGCGAAGGTCTGGCGCCAGGCGTCCGGGGACGTGAAGTTGGGCAGTTCCTTCTTGTA
Source organism: Arthrobacter sp. CMU6 (assembly GCF_059090205.1). NCBI lineage: Bacteria > Bacillati > Actinomycetota > Actinomycetes > Micrococcales > Micrococcaceae > Arthrobacter > Arthrobacter sp. CMU6. The sequence continues at coordinate 14,142 of NZ_JBNHFL010000002.1, read as the reverse complement.
GGACGCGGAGAGCTCGTCCCAACGGGCCAGCACGCGGGTGTGCAGGGCAAGGCTCCGCAGCAGCTCCTTGCGGAAGCGGACGTTGTCCCGGCGGTACCAGGAGGCACCTGTACCGTCGGAAGCCGACACCAGTGCGGAATCCAGGTGCGAAAGGCGCCACCAGCGCGCATCCGCTGCCGGTACCACGGCCTCGGGGTGCTGTACTGCGGCCGGGTCAACAGGGCGGAGCTGGCGGATCGCGCCGGACAGGGCGCTCGTCACGGTCTGCGCGAAGTTCTTGGGCCGGGTGGGAACCATGCCGAACTTCGGCAGGTGCAGCCGCTTGACGGCGGGGAACTCAGTGATGTCCTTGCTGACCTGGGCATCCGGGAATTCCGAGCGGACCTTGCGGATTTCAGGGAGCTTGCCGCCGATGGTCCGGTGCAGGTGCGAGGGCCCGTCGAGCAGGTCCTTGAGCGCACGGTTCCTCAGCTCAACCGCCGAGTACTGGAGGGAAAGCAGGTGCCGAACGTCCTGGAGGAAGCTCTCGAGGGGAAGACGGCCGCCCTTTTCGTACTGCGAGTACAGCATTGCCGCCACCCACCGGTTCCGCTGGTGGAAGTAGGCCTGCCAGTCGATGGTGTCGTCCTTCTCGGTCCAGGGCAGGTGCCAGACCGCCGCACCGGGCAGGCTCACCGTCGTGTAGCCGTTTGCCTTGGCACGGATGCCGTATTCGACGTCGTCCCACTTGATGAAGACGGGCAGGGCCAGTCCGATTTCCCTGATGATCGACGTCGGGATCAGGCACATCCACCAGCCGTTGTAGTCAACATCGATTCGCCGGTGCATCCATGGTGTGGTGCGAAGGTTGCTGGCGGCAAAGTCATGGGCCATCTGCCCTTCCCCGATCGGCTCGTACTGGAACCGATACTCGTTGATGCCTTCGCCGAAGTTGTGGATCACGGAGCGTTCGAAGAGATTGAACATGTGCCCGCCCACGATGGTCGCACCACGCGTGAAGTTGGCGAAGTGAACGGCCCGGAGCACACCCTCGGTCTCCACGACGACATCGTCGTCGAGGAGCATGACGTACTCGCTCTCGCCCTCTTCCACGGTCTCGTGCATTCCGCGGGCAAAGCCGCCGGATCCCCCGAGATTTCCCTGCTCGATGAGCTTGAACTTGTCGCCGAGGACCGCGGCGGCTTCCTCGAAGCCAGGCTCATCGCGAACCTTCTGGTTGCCCTGGTCGGTGACAATCAGCCGGTCCATGACGGCGAGCAGTTCGTCAGATTCGGCGAACGTCCGCAGGTGCTTGACGCAGTAGTCCGGCCTGTTGAACGTGGTCACAGCAATGGAGAGCGTTCCCGGGTTAAAGCCCTCGGGTTCAGGAACCGACCAGTCTGCCTGCTTCAGCGTCACGTCGTCCCCGTGAGCGACCAGGTCGAACCAGTACCAACCGCCGTCGGCGAAAGTGGTGAGTGACAGTTCGCAAGTAGCCGTTGCTTCACCCGTGACATGCATGCTCTGGACACGGTTGGCAGTTCCCCGGGGACTGGACTTGTAAACAATAACCGTTGCCTCGGCGTCCACTTCGACGCTGAGCTTGACTTTTTGAACGTCCGTGTGCGCCCGCCAGTAGCTGGCGGGGAAAGCATTGAAATATGTTCCGAACGAAACTCTGCGGTAGGCCGGCAGCGACAGTTGGCGCCTGCCAAGGATGAAGTCCGACCGGAGCTGGCTGCGCTGGGGGGCAACCGGTGAAGCGGTGGTCCCTCGCCTGATCGCCAAGTCCTGGCCGCCGACGACACGGCGCGCAGCGTCGAAGTCGACGTACAGCGGGAGGGTGTCGGTATCGCCGTCGATCGGGAAAACAACGCGGTGGACTGTCTTCCACACTGTTTCGTCAGTGCCCGGTTCGGTTCCCTGCCGGAACTCCGTCGCTACGCTCATGCGTCTACTCCTCCGCTTTCCAGCTTCGCACCGCCGCTGAAGTGCGGCTTGATCTTGTTGTCGAACATGCTCAGTGCCGATCCGATGGCCATGTGCATGTCGAGGTATTTGTAGGTTCCCAGCCGGCCGCCGAACAGCACGGATTCCTCTCCGCGGGCGAGGTCGCGGTAGGCCAGGAGCTTCTCGCGGTCCACTGCGGTGTTCACCGGGTAGTAGGGCTCGTCGCCCTTCTCGGCAAAGCGGGAGAATTCCCGCATGATGACCGTGGCGTCCTTCGTGTAGTCCCGCTCGGGGTGGAAGTGGCGGAACTCGTGGATCCGGGTGTACGGGACGTCCTCGTCCGGGTAGTTCATCACCGAGCAGCCCTGGAAGTCCTCGATCGGGAGCACTTCTTCCTCCAGGTCGATGGTGCGCCAGGACAGGTCGCCTTCGGCGTAGTCGAAGTAACGGTCCACGGGCCCGGTGTAGATGACCGGCACCTGGCCGCGCACTGCCTCCCGGCCGAATTCGCCGCCGTCGAAGAAGTCCGTGTTGAGGTGGACCTCGATGTTCGGGTGGTCAGCCATCCGCTCGATCCACGCCGTGTAGCCGTCAACCGGCAGTCCCTCATGTGTGTCGTTGAAGTAGCGGTTGTCGTAGTTGTAGCGGACGGGGAGCCGGGAAATAATTTCCGCAGGCAGGTCCTTGGGGTCGGTCTGCCACTGCTTGCCCGTGTAGTACTTGATGAACGCCTCATAGAGCGGCCGGCCGATCAGCTGGATCCCTTTGTCGTTCAGGTTCTGCGGATCGGTGCCCGCGAGTTCACCGGCCTGCTCCTGGATGAGGGCCCGTGCCTCGCCGGGTCCCATGGAGGACCGGAAGAACTGGTTGATGGTGCCCAGGTTGATGGGCATGGAGTACACCTCGCCTTTGTGGCTGGTGTAGACCTTGTGCTGGTAATTGGTGAACGCCGTGAAGCGGTTCACGTACTCCCAGACGCGCTCGTTGGAGGTGTGGAAGAGGTGGGCGCCATACCGGTGGACCTCAATGCCGGTTTTGGCCTCATTTTCGCTGTACGCGTTGCCGCCGATGTGGTGGCGGCGGTCCAGGACGGCGACCTTCAGCCCCAACTCCGTGGCGGCGCGTTCCGCGATTGTCAGGCCAAAAAAACCCGAACCGACTACGACGAGATCAGCGTTCACAACTCTCCTGTGTGTGTTGGTGGCAGGGTTCAGCAGCCCTATCTGCCGGGTCTAGACTACCCGAAGTTAAAAAACGTCCCGCATTCCGGCTGCGGCCGCCGCTTGCCGTCCCAACGATTCCGGGTGCGGGTGCACCGGCGTTGAAAGCGGCCAACCTGGCGTTGGTCCGTCGACGCAAACTACGCCCTGAACGGAACGACGGCGAGCACTTCAGCGGCGGCATGCTGTCCTGACGTTGCCAGCGAGGCATGCTTCAGCACCCAGCCGGCCCTTGCATCCCGGCCGTCCGCGTTGCCGCCGGATTCTACGCCGGCAGCAACACGGCACATCGCGGCGGCGACGCTGTCCACGTCGTAGCCGGCCGCTTCGCCGAGTCCGTTGCCGGAGACGAGCGCCGCGCCCTCCCCCGTTCCGGCGAAGACCACGGGCGTACCGCAGCCGGCGGCGGCATAAATCTTGGTGGGCTTGGCAAAGTCGTAGCCCTGGCCCGGTTTGATGCTGACCAGGGCTGCGGCGGCCCCCCGGATCCAGCGGGCCGCGTCTGCGGGGGGAATGACTCCGCCGAAGGTCACATGGCCGGGCGCTGTTTTCTCCGCAAGCTCCCTGAGGTGGGGCTCGTCGGCACCCTGACCGAAGAAACGGATGCTGGCACCGGGGTGCTGGGCGAGCACGGCGGGCAGCGCACGGATGAAGATGTCGGCGCCCTGCCACTCGGACATGGTTCCGGTGTACACGAAGTACGGTCCGTCGGAGCCGGTAGTCTCCCCCTCGGGCCCGAACACCGAGGTATCGATCCCGTTGCCGACGACGGTCACGCGGTTCCGCGGAACGCCGAACTGCTCGACCTTCTGGGCCACGGCATCCGAGATGGCGATGACCCTGGCCGCCCTGCGCAGCGCAAACCCTTCCGCCGCCCGCATCACGCTGATGACGACGCCGGGCACATCCGTGGCGGACAAAGCTTCAGTCCAGATATCGGCCGCGTAGTAGACAAAAGGCCTGCGCCGCAGGGCCGATGCCAGCGCAACGACCACGCCGGTGGTGGGCGGCGGCTCCGACACAGCCACGTCAGCCCGCGAGAACAGCAGCCGGAAAAAGGCCGGCACGTCAAAGCTCATGTACTGCACGTAACCGCGCACATTGCCCCCGGCGTCCCGCAGCACGGGCCACCGGGAAACCTTGTACCGGGGCTTGAACGCCGGCGATCCCTTGGGCGGCCTGGTGGTGACGACGCTGACATCGGCGCCGTTGGCCATCAGGCCGTCGACAAGGGCCTTCAGCCTGAACGAGGCCGCGCCCACTTCCGGGGTAAAGAGCCGTGTTGCCACGGTGACCCTGACAGGTCGGTTTTCACTCACGAAGCAGCAATCTTCACAATCTGCCGGTTGGTGGCGGACTCCAGCACGGCTTCGGCCACCCGGAGCGTGTCCAGGCCTTCGCGCATGGTGACAACGTCGCTGCGCAGGCCGAGGACGGCGTCGCGGAACGCTTCGTGTTCGGTGCGCAGCGGTTCCGGCTTGGCGATGGCGAGCCGGATGACATTGCCTTCGGAGACGCCACGGAACGCGGCCATGGACTCCCATTCGGTGGCGACTGTGCCGTTCTCGAAGAACGTCAGGTCCGCCGTGATGGTGTCGGCCACGAAGGCGCCCTTTTCGCCGGTGACGATGGTGAGGCGTTCCTTCATCGGTGAGAGCCAATTGACCAGGTGGTTGGTGATAACGCCGTTGCCCAGCTGGCCTGTCGCAGCGACCATGTCCTCGTGCGGGCGGCCGCTGCGGGTGGTGGTGCGGGCGAAGATCGATTCAAAGCGGCTCTGCGCCAGCCAGGCTGTCAGGTCGATGTCGTGTGTGCCGAGGTCCTTGACCACGCCGACGTCGGCGATCCGGGCCGGGAAGGGGCCCTGGCGCCGGGTGGCGATCTGGTAGACGTCCCCCAGTTCGCCGGCCTCGATCCGCTTGCGCAGCGACTGCAGTGCCGGGTTGAACCGTTCGATGTGGCCCACGGCGCCGACCAGCCCCTTGGCTTCGAAGGCGTCAACGAGGCGCTGTCCGGCCTCCGCGCTGGAGGCGATCGGCTTCTCCACGAGGGTGTGGACACCGGCGTCGGCCAGGGCCAGTCCGACTTCCTCGTGCAGGCCGGTGGGGACGGCCACCACTGCCATGTCGATGCCGGCGGCGATGAGCTCTTCCACGGACGACAGGACATCCAGCTGGCCGGCAACGCCGTGCGGGTCGCCGAAGGAGTCGGCGACGGCCACGAGGTCGACGCCGTCGAGCTCCCGGACCACCCGCGCGTGGTGGCGGCCCATCATGCCCAGGCCAATGAGGCCGACGCGCAGGTTAGCCATCAGGCACCTGCCTGGACGAGCTTGTTGACCGCGGTGACGATGCGGTCCAGGTCGTTCTGGCCCAGGGACGGGTGGACCGGCAGGGAGAGGACTTCCTTGGCCGCGGTTTCCGTGTTCGGCAGGTCCTCGGTGCGGTTGAAGGAGGGCAGCCGGTGGTTCGGAACCGGGTAGTACACGCCGGTGCCGATGTTGTATTCCTCGCGCAGGGCCTTGGCCAGGCCGTCGCGGTCCTCCGGCACCCGGATCGTGTACTGGTGGTAGACGTGGGACGCGCCCTCGGCCACCTTGGGCGTGCCGACGCCCTGGAGGTTGGCGGTCAGGAAGGCGGCATTCTGCCGGCGCTGCTCGGTCCAGCCGAGGACCTTCTTCAGCTGGACGCGGCCGATGGAGGCGTGCAGGTCGGTCATCCGGGCGTTGAAGCCCACGAGCTCGTTTTCGTACTGCTTTTCCATGCCCTGGTTTCGCAGCAGGCGCAGGTTCCGCTCCACGGTGCTGTCCAGGGTGGAGACCATGCCTCCCTCGCCGGAGGTCATGTTCTTCGTGGGGTACAGGCTGAACATGGCGAACTTGCCGAACGTGCCCACCTTCTGGCCGTTGAAGCTGGCACCGTGCGCCTGGGCGGCGTCCTCATACAGGTCGATCCCGCGCTCTGCGGCGAGCTTCCCGAGACCCTCGACGTTGAACGGGTGGCCGTACAGGTGTACGGGCATGATGCCTTTGGTCTTGTCCGTGATCAGCGAGGCGACGTGGTCCACATCCAGCGTGTAGTGGTCCAGCTCGATGTCGGCAAACACCGGGGTGGCCCCGGCCAGAGCCACCGAGTTGCCGGTCGCGGCGAAGGTGAACGAAGGAACGATGACTTCATCGCCCGCCTTCACGCCGGCGGCCAGGAGCCCCAGGTGCAGTCCCGAGGTTCCGGAGTTCACGGCCACGGAGGAGCGGCCGTCGAGGAGAACCTCGGAGAATTCCTTCTCGAACTCGGCGACCTGCTGGCCCTGGGCCAGCATGCCGGTGGCCAGAACGGCGTCGACGGCGGCCCGCTCGTCGTCGCCGATGATCGGCTTCGCCGCGGGGATAAAGTCGTAGCTCATGCGTTCTCCTCAGACTCTTTCAGGGAATTTCCGTCTTCAATGTATTTGGCGCCGGTGGCGGGGCAGACCCAGAAGTCGCCCTCCAGGCGCAGCGGCTCGCCGGCCTTGCCCACCCAGCCAAGGCGGCGGGCAGGGACACCGGCCATCAGGGCAAAGGCCGGCACATCCTTGGTGACGACCGCGCCGGCAGCCACCGTAGCCCAGCGGCCCACCGTCAGCGGGGCAACGCACACGGCGCGTGCTCCGATGGAGGCGCCGTCCTCGATGGTCACGCCCACCGGCGTCCAGTCGTGGGCGCTCTTGAGCGAACCGTCCGGGCTGACCGACCTCGGGTAGGTGTCGTTGGTCAGGACCACGGCCGGGCCGATGAAGACGCCCTTGCCGAGCTTCGCCGGCTCGTACACCAGGGCGTAGTTCTGGATCTTGGTGTTCTCACCGATCTGCACGCCGGTGCCGACGTAGGCGCCGCGTCCCACGATGCAGTTCGCGCCGAGGTTCGCCTGTTCGCGCACCTGGGCAAGGTGCCAGATCTTCGTTCCCTCGCCGAGGATCGCCTGGTCCGAAACGTCGGCGCTCGGAGCAATGGTCGTCGTCATACTTTGGTTCCTCTCAGAAGTGCCGCTGCGGCCCGGCCGCAGCGGCAAAGGCTGCCGCGAAGCGCTCTCAGGCCTTGCCGATAACGCGGTAAACGACGCCGTCCCACTGCTCGGCAGAGCTCACCCGGCGGCCATCAATGAAGGCCTTGATGCCGGGCAGGTCCGCCGGGGACAGCGTGCGGTATTCGGCGTGGTCGGCCTGGACAATAGCCGCGTCGACCGGTTCGCCAACGTGGTACGCGGTGAAGCCGAGCTTCTCGAGTTCGGCATCCGTGTAGAGCGGATCGTGGACCGTTACCGCTGCGCCGCGCTTCTCGAGGCTGGAGACGGCGTCGAAAACTCCGGAGAAGGCCGTCTCCTTCACGCCGCCACGGTAGGCGGCACCGAGCACCACCACACGGGCATCGGTGAGGTCGCCGTAGGCACCCTCGAGCAGGCCCACCGTGTAGTCCGGCATGTCTGCGTTGGCGGCACGGGCAGCCCGGACCACCGTCGCCTCGGGGTCGTTCCAAAGGTACAGGCGCGGGTAGACCGGGATGCAGTGACCGCCGACAGCGATGCCCGGCTGGTGGATGTGGCTGTACGGCTGCGAGTTGGACGCCTCGATGACCTGGTAGATGTCAATGCCTGCGGTGCCGGCGAACCGGGCGAACTGGTTGGCCAGCCCGATGTTCACGTCGCGGTATGTGGTCTCGGCCAGCTTGGCCAGCTCTGACGCCTCTGCGGAACCCAGGTCCCACACACCGTTCGGCCGGCGAAGGTCAGCACGCTCGTCGAAGTCCAGCACGGCCTCGTAGAACTCAACGGCCTTGGCTGCGCCCGCCTCGGACAGGCCGCCCACCAGCTTGGGGTACTTGCGCAGGTCCTCGAACACCCGTCCGGTCAGGACGCGTTCGGGGGAAAAGACGAGGTGGAAGTCCTGGCCCTCGACCAGCCCGGAGCCCGCCTCGAGCGCGGGCTTCCAGCGCGTGCGCGTGGTGCCCACCGGTAGGGTTGTCTCATAGGACACCAGGGTGCCCGGGGTCAGGTGCTTGGCCAGCTCCGCTGTTGCGCCGTCCATCCAGCCAAAGTCAGGCTTGGCGTCGGCGTCCACGAACAGCGGAACAACCAGCACGACGGCGTCGGCGCCGGGAACAGCCTCGGCGTAGTCCGTGGTGGCGCGCAGCTTGCCCGCCGGCACCAGCTCGGAAAGTTTCTCCTGCAGGTGGGCCTCGCCCGGAAACGGCTCGGTCCCAGCGTTGATCAGCTCCACGACCTGCTCGTTGACGTCGACGCCGACGACGTCATGGCCCTTCGAAGCAAACTGGACGGCAAGCGGCAGCCCGATTTTTCCCAACGCAATTACAGCAATCTTCACGTGTCAGAAGCCTTTTCTCTCAGGACTGGCAGGTGGCAGCCACGCTGCCACACCCGGTTTTGCTTAACACTATCCGCTGACCGGTCCTTACGCCGATTCCGCGACGTCGACTGAATAGCCGGACTCTGCAGCCCGGAGCGGCCGGCGGGTTTTCCACATGGGCACATTCGCCGCAGCCCTTCCAGCCCCGCCGACACTAGCGTGTAGCCAAGAATTTCCAGACGAACGGAGGTTGCCGGTGCAGCTGCAATGCACGCTGGTCCGCGCCCCCGGGGCCGTTTCTGCCGGGTCCGGTTGCTCTGCCCGGCCGGTGGAGCTGACGGTGACGGCCCCGGAGGGTTGTCCGGGCACAGACCTGGAGGCAGAGCTTTCGCGCCGCTTCCAGACGCGCGGTCTGACGGTTGCCGGCCTGCCGCTCTGCGGGCTGAGTCTCGGCAGGGCGCCCCTGGTCAACGGGGCCGTTCTGGTGGATGGCCCCGCTGGCGGCACCGGGTCCGGGCCGGTTGCTGACGGCCAGCCTCCCGCTGCCGTGCTCCTCACCGTGGACAGCGGCCCGGCTGCAGGCTCTGTTCTTCCGCTGCGCCGGGGAAGCTACCGGATCGGCCGGACCAACGCCGAGCTGACCGTTCCGGATGCCGATCTTTCCCGCGAGCACGCCAGAATTGAGGTGTCTGACACAGCCCTGACGCTGGTGGATCTTGGCAGCATCAACGGAACCGAGGTCGACGGCAAACGGGTAACAAAAACAACTGTCAGGATCGGTTCCCGCATCCGCTGCAGCAATTCCTCCATGTCAGTCGTGCTGGCTGCACCGTCAGACGCACGGGCCGCTGAGCTGGGGTTTGCTGGCAGCTCCGTAGCGGAGCCACTGACCGTCCCGCGCCCGGCCGCGCCCGCAGGCCGGGCCGTGCTGGTTCTCGGGGCGGTCCTCCCCGTGATCATGGGGGTGGGGCTGGCGCTGGTGACAGGGTCGTGGATGTTTCTGGCCTTTACTGCGGTATCGGCAGTGACGCTCCTTGTCCCCGTGGTCTCGGGCGCACGGCAGCGCCGTGAAGTCAGATCGGCAGTCGCGGCCGCAGCTAAGCAGGATCTGGATCGACGACGGCGGTCCGGGCCGTCCGCTGCGGTCCTTGCGCTGGGCACTGAGTTTCCGGGGCGGAACGCTGGGGGCACCGGCCGGAACGCCGAACCGGAGAGACAGCAGTACACAGATGATCCGGGGCCGCTGCCTGCGGGGGTCTGGCTCAGGCTCGGCCTGGCTGACCAGCTGGCCAACATACGTCTGGAGCCGGACCAGCCGGGCTTCAAACCCCCTCGGCTCGGGGCGGTGCCGCTGCTCCTTGATCCGGGCCCGGGGGTCGTTTCGGTCCGGGGGCCGGAATCAGAGGTGCACGGACTGGCGCACTCTTTCCTCATGCAGCTCACCGGGTATCCGCTGGCCAGGGGTACCCGGATCGCGATTCACGGACCGGCGTCCGTCCTTCCGCTCGCAGCCCGGTTCCTTCCAGGCGTCTCACTCCATTCAAGGGTCCCTGACGTTATGGCGGCCTTGGCGGACACGCCCGGCGGGAAGGGCGTGTCCCGCATCCTGCTGCTGTTCGGCGGCGCGGCAGACGGCACCCCCGAAGCCGGCATCATCGCAGCTGCCCGGCGGCTGGGCTGGCGCGTGGTCCATTTCCCGGGCCGGGGACAACAGCCGGCGGAAACCGCTGTTGAGCTTGGCGGGCGAGAGGCAATGCTTCATGCCAGCGATTCACGTCATCGCTTCGTTGCGGACCTCGTGCCGTCCGGCGTTTTCGACCGCTACTGCCGGAGGTACCGGCAGTCCCTTTCTGCCGTGTCAGCCGGCGGGCAGTCCGTGCCGGCGCGCTGCGGGCTTGGCGATCTCCTTGACCAGTCGGCCGCTGCGACGGCTATCCGCTGGGCAGCAGGCAGGCTGAAGCCAGGACTCGCCGTCCCCCTGGGCCGCACAGCCCTGGGCGTGCGGGTTCTCGACCTTGAAGCCGATGGGCCGCACGTCCTCATTGCGGGCACCACAGGGTCCGGAAAGTCGGAGCTGCTTCGCACCCTTACTGCAGGGCTCGCTTTGTGCTATCCGCCGGACCGCGTCAATGTTCTCTTCTTCGACTTCAAGGGCGGGTCCGGACTCAGCCCGCTGACTGACATCCCGCACTGCGTGGGCATGCTGACCGACCTCGCCAGCAGCGAGCTGGAGCGCACGATCCTGTCACTGCGGGCAGAAGTCCGCAGGCGCGAGCAGCTGCTCGCCGCCGCCAACGCCCCGGACCTGGCCGCGTATCGCCTGTCCCCGGCCGGCGGACCACCGCTCCCCCAGCTGATCCTCATCATCGATGAGTTCCGGATGCTCGTCGAGGACACGCCTGGGACCCTGACCGAGCTGATGCGCATTGCGGCCATTGGCCGGGCGCTGGGCATCCACCTCATTATGGCCACCCAGCGCCCGCAGGGAGCCCTCACGGCGGACATCCGTGCGAACGTCACAACGAGCATCGCGCTGCGTGTGCAGTCCCCGCACGAATCAGCCGATGTGATCGGCACCAATGCGGCCTCGGCGATACCCGTCAACCGGCCCGGCCGCGCCTACCTGGCCAGGGGTGCCGAAGCTGCCGAGGAGTTCCAGTCCGCGTCAATTACCGCCGCCAACGACGACTCCGCCGCTTGCCGGGTCAGGGTGCTTGAGACCACTTTTGCACTGGCGATGGCTCCGGCTGCCACCGGCAGCAGCCCTCCGCCGGCAACCCCGGCCGACGCCGCCAGGCCGGTGGTGGAGCTGGCTGCCTCCCTGTGGGCCGGGATGGGCGGTACCGCCGTGCGCCGTCCGGTTGCTCCGCCGTTGCCGGACGTGCTGGCCTGTCCCGCGGACGTGGCCGCACTCACCGCGAATGCCACCGTGCCGGGCGGAACCGTCGCTGCCGGCCCCTTGGCGGAAGCGGCCGGCGATTGGGCCGTGGGGCTGGGATTGCTGGATCTGCCCGAGGAGCAGCGGCTTGCCGCTCTGACCTGGCGGCCCGGAACCGATGGGCATCTGGCCCTGATCGGCGCGGGATCCCGTGACGCCGCACATGCCATGTCAACGGCACTGCGGCAGCTCCTCTCCCACCCCACGGAATGCCACCTCTATGTCCTCGACGCGGACGGGTCCTTGACCGGCCTGGCGGACGGGCAACGCACTGGATCCGTTGTAAACCTTCACGACCTCCGCCGCGGCGTGCGCGTCCTGGAGCGCCTGGCGGCCGAAATGTCTTCGCGGCTCAGCCGGCTCCCGGCAGCCTCCGGTCCGCCACTGGTACTGGTTATTTCAGGCTGGGGTTCCTGGCTGTCCGCCCTCCGCGCGGGCCCCCTGACCCGCGCCGAAGACCATGTCCAGGACATCATCCGGGACGGCGGTCCTGCCGGGATCAGCGTCGTGATCTCCGGCGACCGAGAACTCGTGACGTCGCGGTTCTTTCCTGAAATCCCCAACCGCATCTACTGCCCGCGGGGTGCCAGCGCCGAAAGCAGACTGGCCTGGCCCAAAATGCCCGACCTCGCGGAGCTTCCGGGCCGCGCCGTCGCATCCGGGGCGTTGACGGCCGGGCGCCAGGCGGTCTGCCAGCTCTACGCCCCGGAAGCCGGAAGTGTTGCCGGTCACGGAAGCGCCGTGGCCCCTGGTGACGCGGTGCAGGTGCCGGTGCGGGTCAAGCCCTTCCGCGTGGATCCCCTACCGGTGCAGCTCTCTGTTGCAGACGTACTCTCCCGCATGCCCGGACCCAACCCGGAATCAGGCGGCCGGGCTGCAGCAGCGCCTGCTTCCCACGACCATGATTCAGGCAACCGTGCCTCAGACGCAGCTGCTTCCCGTGTCCATGCTTCGGGCGGCCCAGATTCACGCCCGCCCGGACCCGGACCAGATCCCCAAGCAGCCCACGCCGTGCGTGAGGCCCGGCGCCTGGTCATCGGTATGGGCGGGGACGAACCCGCCCCTGTAGCGGTGCCCCTGGCGCGAGGCGGGGTCCTTGCCGTGCTGGGCAGCGCCAGTTCAGGCAAGTCGTCGTTCCTGGCATCCCTGCCGGCACTCAATCCGCCGGTGTCCGGGTGGCTGCACCCCGGCCCGGAGCCCGGTCCGGCCGACTTTTGGGCGAAGGCCCACCGCGATGCCGTGGAAGGACGCCTGCCGCGGGACGCCGTGCTACTCGTCGACGACGCCGACATGCTGCCTGCCACGTCCCATCAGCACCTCATGGAGCTGAACACCCGCGGCTGGGCGGTGGTTTTTTCGGCCGCGTTCAGCCAGTCACTGCTGCAGCGTGTCCCGCTCGCGCTGGCAGCTCGCAGTGGCGGCAGGGGCATCCTCATAGCGCCCCGCAGTCCGCTGGACGGCGACATCTTCGGACTGCGGATTGAGCCGGCTTCCCATCCCCCGCCGGGGCGCGCCCTCCTCGTGGCGGACGGCGCGGCAATGCCCGTTCAGCTGGCTCTGGCCGAAGATGTCAGGAGGCCCTAGAGTGCCGGCGGATTGGAAGCGGCGCGGGAGGCGAAGCGAATCACGCGTTTGTCGAACAGCAGGACGATGGCGGTGGCGGCGGGGATCAGCATCGCGGCGCCGGCCACCGGAAGTCCGCCAGTGAGTGTGGGAAAGCCGATGGTCAGCACGAATAACTGGGCCACCAGTGCACCGGCCCGCGGCCAGCGGAAGCCCCGGAACAGGAACACAGCAACGGCAAACAGCCAGGATGCAAAGGCCAGCAGCAGACCAAGCGTGAAAACGGCACCCCAGAAGGACATCACGGGCGCCCCGCTGGCCAGCTGGAATCCGTACCAGGCCGCCGCGGCCAGCAGGGCCGTGGCCTCGGCGGCCACAATCCCGGAGATCACGGCGATGGCGCGGGGACGGACGGGGCTCGAGGGCTGCGTTCGGGCTGAGCCCCGGTCCTCCGGATGTCCATCTCCGGCGTCAGCGAGCGGGCCGGACGGGTCTTTTGGGGGTCTTGACACACTGGCACACTACCCGAGATAGTCGACACACGGCGGGGCGGCCCGCTGATGTGATGCATCGCTCACGTTTCTTGGGGATTTCGTGGTCCACTACCCCTTGTTTACACAGCGTTAACATGAAACGCTTGATCCAGATGACCAAGGGGGCCCTGCAGGGCCCCTTTCCTATGTAAGCCCTAGTGAATATTTTCACAAAGGGTATTGACTTCCCAGGAATGGAGTGACTGATCAGCATGGATTGGCGTAACCGCGCGGCCTGCCTCGACAAGGACCCGGAGCTGTTTTTCCCCGTAGGCAACACTGGCCCGGCGCTTTTGCAGATTGAAGAGGCCAAGAGCGTCTGCCGCCGGTGCCCCGTCGTTGACACCTGCCTGCAGTGGGCGCTGGAGTCCGGACAGGATGCCGGCGTGTGGGGCGGAATGAGCGAGGACGAGCGCCGTGCACTGAAGCGCCGGGCCGCCCGCGCCCGCCGCGCTTCCTGACGCGGCACCACAGCACGCGGCACCAAAGCACTAAGCCGGCAAGGCAGTTCGGCGCCCAAAGCAAAAAGGCGACGGGGGGGGGCCCCCCGGAGCCCGGCCCGCCCCGGTGGGAGTGGGGGGTTTGGAGGGCCCCCACCCAAAAAACAAAAAAATCCCCCCCC